>CAIYIP010000099.1 GCA_903926285.1 uncultured Gammaproteobacteria bacterium | reverse complement strand
GAGCAATTGCAGTCCATTGAAGATGTCCGTCACCTGGATATCAGTATAGGTCCGAAAGTAAACAGCAGCCGACCACCCGCTACTGAACTGCAGCCGGCGCAGGCTCCTGCATGGTTTGTATATCTCGTGCAGACACAGCCGGTCGAAATTATCATACCGCTCAACAATGCCGCCGATGAAGTGCTGGTGATTCGTACCAATCCCGCTGATGAAATCGCCGAAGTATGGCTCGAGAGTAAAAGTTTCATGCTGGTATTGCTGCTGGTGCTGCTACCGCTCAATGCGTTTGTGTTTTTTACTATTGGCAGATGGTTCAAGCCGGTCAAGCTGATTGTTTCCGGACTTGAAGAAGTCGAGCAAGGTAACTTCAACGGTCACATCCTTGAGGCTTCCTTGCCCGAATTAAAAGTCATCGTCGAAAAACTGAATCACCTGACTGAAGTGCTCAGGACCAGCAAGGCCGAAAATGATCGCCTGACACGCCATTCGTTGCAGATCCAGGAACGGGAACGCCAGCATCTGGCGCGCGAATTACACGACGAAATGGGCCAGTCCATCAGTGCGATCAAGGCAATTGCGTTTTCGATTGCCGACCGCACCAGTGCAATTGACGAGATGAGTGCGCAGGGCGCTGAGAAGATCGGCAGCATCACGAGTCACATGAGTGGCCATGTGCGCAGCATGATGCAAAGGCTGCGGCCTGCAATTCTGGATGAACTCGGTTTGATCATAGCGTTGCAGCACATGGTCGATGCATGGAACGACAATCATCGGGATACGTTCTGCAGTTTCAAGGTGGCCGGGGAGTTTGGTCGGCTGGATGCTAATCAGCAGATTTGTGTGTACCGGATTATCCAGGAAGCGCTCACCAACGTTGCGACGCACGCGCGTGCGGACCAGGTTGATGTGCAATTGTCTTATGACGGTCTTTATCATGTGCAAATCAGGGACAATGGTAGTGGTTTCGCAGTGGACCTTGTACAGCAAGGCATGGGCCTTTGCGGTATTCGTGAACGTGCCCAGGCCTTGAATGGACAATGTAGTATTGCCAGCAGCACAGGCAGTGGTACCAGAATAGTGATTAATTTTCCGGGGCCCCAACTATGACAAAACGCATAAGTGTCATGCTCGTGGATGATCATGCCGTGGTGCGTGCAGGATATAGATTCCTGCTGGAGAACGTGCAGGACGTTGTGGTTGTGGCAGAACTTGCCAGTGGCGAAGAGGCTGTCAGTCGTTTTGCCGAGTTTATGCCCGACGTGCTCGTGATGGACTTAAGCATGCCGGGTATCGGAGGCATGGAAGCGATTCGGCGTCTGCTGGTGCTGCATCCCGCGGCAAAAATACTGGTTTTCAGCATGCATGAAAATTCCACGTTTGTAGAACATGCGCTGCAGGCGGGTGTTACAGGCTATATCAGCAAGAACAGCTCACCTGAAGTATTGGTGACTGCCATTCGCAAGCTGGCCGCAGGTAATGTTTACATCGATGCCGAGCTTGCGCAGAGCCTGGTGATTCAGAAATCGCGCGACAAGGGTTCGCTGCTCGCAAGTCTCTCTACCCGCGAGCTGCAGATATTATGCATGTTTGCTGAAGCGCGCAGTATTGAAGCAATCGCCGAGGCCTTGTCACTCAGCACCAAAACCATCGCCAACTACCTGACCCAGATCAAGGAAAAGTTGCAGGTCAACAGCAGTCCCGAACTGGTCCGGCTGGCGATCAGCAAGGGTCTCGTGACAGTCTGACGCGTCGGGAAATTTTCCTGTCTATGTCGTGAGGCTTTCCCTGTTACCGCCCTTGTCCCCACGGGTACCATGTCCTGTTTGAATACTTGCATCTTCCTCCGGCGCCAGCCCGACAGACGCAAGTGCACGCAAGAGGTAAGGCCTTTGTTTCCGGTAAAAAATCTAACTCACGCGATAAGCAGTGCTCTCGCCCTGATGATCATGAGCAATGTGGTGGTAGCAGCAGAAGCCATCGAAGAAATCCAGGTCATTGGTGTTACACCGGGCGGCACCCAGCAGAACCTGCGCAAGAGTCCGTATGCGGTGCAGAGCGCCAATGCAGAGGACATCGCGGCAGCGCAGGCGCTTGACCTCAGCGACTTCATGAACCAGCGCCTTGGTAGTGTCAATATCAATTCTGCGCAGAACAATCCGCTGCAACCCGATGTGCAATACCGCGGTTTTACTGCGTCGCCCTTGCTAGGTCTGCCGCAAGGTTTGTCGGTTTATCAGAACGGTGTGCGCATCAATGAACCGTTGGGTGATGCCGTGAACTGGGATCTGCTGCCTGAATCGGCAATTGCCAGAATGGAACTTATCAGTGGTTCCAATCCAGTATTTGGTCTCAACACACTGGGTGGCGCACTGTCGCTGACCATGAAGAATGGTTTCAACTTCGGTGGCCAGCAGGCGGAGGTAACAGGAGGTGCGTGGGAGCGTCTGGCAGGAAATATCGAAAGCGGTGGCAACAATGGCACGTGGGGCTATTACGCCAATCTGAGTTATTTTGAAGAAGATGGCTGGCGCGATTTGTCCGTTTCCGACGCCGCTAATTTTTATGGCACAGTCAGCTGGCGTGATGAAGAGCGCTCAACGCTCGACCTGACCTTTCAACAAGGTAACAGTTATTTAACGGGCAATGGAGCGTTGCCGGTAGGCCTGCTGGAAGTAGACAGAACCGCAATTTTTACTGCTCCCGACATCACGGAAAACGCCATGCAGATGGTAGCGCTGAACGGCAGTCATGCGTTCACTGGCAGCGTCCAGTTGTCGGGCAATGTGTTCTGGCGCGAGAACAACACCGATTCCTTCAATGGAGATGGTTCTGAATTCGAAGTATGCAGGTTTGCGGGCGGTGTCCAGGCCTTGTTCGACGCAACCGATGACATCCATGATGCACTCGAAGCCGAACTGGATATTGAGCTCGATGAGATCTGTGAAGGCAAGCAAGCTGACATCCGTAACTACGCTGATCTCGAAGCATTAATCGAAATGCAGGCAGCGCTGGCAGGACTGGATGCCGATGACTTTGAGCCCGAAAATCTTGCCGACCATTTGAGCGGGACTGGCATCCTCAGCGATGACGCTATCAATAACCTCAGCGCCCGCACCCAGCAAAGCGAGGGCTTGCAAGGACAACTGCTGGTAACGGAAGATCTGTTTGCGCGCCCCAACCAGTTTATTGCGGGTTACAGCTATTTCCGCGGTGCATCCGATTTCGACTCTGTGCTGGAGTTGGCCAGGATGGACCCGGTCACGCGCAGTACACTTGGTCTTGGTGTTGGCACGTTCCTCGATGAAGCGGCCACGGATATCGCAACTCTGGCAGAAACCTGGAGCTTCTATTTCACCAATACGTTGGATGTGACGCCAGAACTGGCGCTGACTTTTTCGGGACGCTTCAACGACACAGATGTCATCTTGCG
>CAIYIP010000098.1 GCA_903926285.1 uncultured Gammaproteobacteria bacterium | reverse complement strand
GCAAGTACATCCATGTAGCTTATGTTCGCATCCATGCGAACAATTCCCCTGCACTTTCATGGAGTAGGCCTTAACCACGGGCAACTCCACTGGCGCCTCATTAACTCAAATGTTGTGAATAGCCCAGTGATAATGGCGCGCGGCTTTGGTGAGCGGGCAGATGAATGCAAGTTCTACTGCAAACAGTTGCAGCCCGCGTGAATCCTTGTTGTTGCTGCCATAAACAGGATCACCTATGACGGGAAACCCGCTCTCGGCAAAATGACGTCGGATCTGGTGTTTGCGGCCGCTGATGAGCTGGACTTTGGCTGTGCTGCGATTACGCATTGCGTCGTAATGCAAACGTTTGTAACGGGTCAGGGCGGTTTTGGTATCCAGCGGTAGATTGATTTCACCATGCTCAGGCAACTGTCCCGCTACTTCCACCTGGTAAAGCTTGCTGATACGTTCCTGCCCGTCTGCCGCAGCAAATAATGCAGACAGAGCTGCCGCAGCTTTCCCCGTATGCGCGATCAGCATGATGCCCGCTGCTTCGCGGTCGAGCCGATGTACCAGAAATACGTCGCGCTTCAACACGAGTTCCACCTGCCGCAGCAGGCTGCAGTGATCACCTTCCCGCGACCCTTGCGCAAGCAAACCTGCCGGCTTGATCCACACGCTGTAGTGTTTTTCATCAGCGAGCAATTGCGCGGGTGGCGGCGTGAGCGCGAGCACTTCCGGATTGTAATAAAGACTCAGCTCATCGCCAGGCAGCGGCTTGAACGTGGCGCGGCGCAGACGTTTGGTTTTGTTGCCACGCGTCAGCCAGACTGCACCCTTGGCCATGGCATCCTTGATGCGACCCTTGGACAGGGACGAGATACGTGCGAGTGCGGCCATCGCAAGTTCTTCAGGATTTATCACCTGTAGTTTGTAGAGTTGTGTTGGCATGACGTATACGGGAAGTTGGCAGGCGGGCACTATACTGGGAGCGCAGCCTGATGGGAAATTTCGGGCAAGTTGTTGCTCTTGCATTTCGCAACAGCATTAACGTAAAAAGACCCTGCTGCGTGCGGTCAACAAGCCAACGGTATTGTTCTATGTTGGCTATTTCAAACCGGACTAGCCACAATGAAAATCCCCACATATACTGGCAAAACCTGCCCATAATAAAAACAAGGTCGTTCCCATGATTCGTCCATACCCCGTTTTTGCTGCAGTAGTGGTTTCCGTCTCCTTGCTTGGTTTTCAGCCTGCGTTTGCGCAGCTACCTGCGGCGGCCGCCGAGCGCGATGCAATGATCGAACTCGGCAAGCAGCATGCAACTGCCGAAGAACTGTTTGCGTTTTTCAAGGAACAGGCAGATGGTGGCGCAGGCATTACCTATGACACCTTGCCAGACTGGAGCGGTGTTTATTCCGTACAATTTACTGCTGCTGGACTCGCCTACGACTCGGCACAAGGTGCGAATGAACTTCCTCCCGCCAAGCTCCTGCCTGAGTATCACGACAAGATGGTCGCACGCGTAGAAGCGCGCAACCAGGGTATCGAGTTCGATCCACTCGGGCGTTGTGAACCTCCCGGAGCACCAAGAGGTTTGTCCGAACCCTTCTTGCGTGAATATGTCATCACCCCCAACCAGACCTGGCTCATGAATGAAGTCGGTCCCGAAATCCGCCGCATTTATACCGATGGTCGCGAGCATCTGCTGCCCGAAGACCGCTTTCCTACCTTTGATGGTGATTCCATCGGCTTCTGGGCTGGCGACAAACTCGTAGTTCATACCAACCAATTACGTGCAGGTATGTATCAGCGCGGCCAGCCTGATTATTCCGACCAGATCGAACTCGTGGAAATCATGCAGAAGCTGGATGAGCGCACACTGATTGCACACGTGTGGGCCTACGATCCCGTCACCTTGCTGGAGCCTTGGTACACCATGAAAACCTACATCAAGCTGACCGACCCCGAAAAACTGCTGCGTATTCACTACTGGTATTGCCTGGACAACCAGAACAACGACGTGCAGGAACAGGACGACGGCTCAACACAGTTTAAGGATTTCAGTTTTGATTGATGGCTGAATGGATTGGCACGCAAGCGGTAAAAAAAGAATAACTAAAATGCGGGATCAGAGGAAAACAACAATGCCAAGAAAACTGACCACACTGATTTTACTGAGCGCCTTGCTAACGTCG
>CAIYIP010000097.1 GCA_903926285.1 uncultured Gammaproteobacteria bacterium | reverse complement strand
GGTCGCTGTTGCTCATGTTGGAGCCGTACATAAAAATCGAATGATCCAGCAGCGAACCGTCGCCGTCCTGGGTGTTTGCCATTTTATCGAGGAAGGCGGCAAAACATTCGACATGCCAGGTCTGGATGCGCACCAGTTTGCGCAAACGTTCCAGATCGTTGCCATGATGCGACAGCGGATGGAAAGCGTCGGGTACGCCGATGTGGTTATAGGTACGGTTGGTACCTTCGGCCACCATGATGTAGGAAGCAACACGGGTAAGGTCAGCCTGGTAGGCGAGCGCGAGCAGGTCGAACAATAGCTTCACCTGTTCGTCAAAGCTGTCGAGTTCTCCCACTGGCGCTTCAGGCACTGCCAGCCTTGACAGATCCTGCGCTTCGGCGAGTTCTACCCGGCGCTCAATTTCGCGTACGGTGTCGAGATACCCGCCGAGGATCGCGCGGTCGCCCGGTCCGAGCCTGCCCTGCAGCGCGCGCGTGCGTTCGGCGATCAGGTCGAGAATACTCGCCTTCTGTTGAATGACGGCTGCGCGCTCGGCGGAAGTGTCGCCCTCGCCAAACAGCTGCAGGAATACCTTGCGCGGGTTGTACTCCATCGGTAGCGGCGAGGTTGGATTACGGTACGACAAGGTGGAGCTGTAGTAGCAGCCACTGCCACCGCCGCAGGCTGCTACCTGCAGCGTGGTTTCAGACGCCAGTTCCAGCGAGGGCAAGGCGGTTTCCTGGCCGATGTGCTGCGCAATAATCTGGTCCAGCGTAGTGGCCATGCTGGCGCCGGCGGCGGAACCGTCAGGACGCACGCCGCTGAGCCAGGTGGCAGGATTGAGGGTATGCACAGAGCCGGCACTCGCGGCATTTTCCAGATTGCCGAAGGAGCTGAGGTAGCGTTTGTACGGTTCAAGTGCAGCAAGGATCGGACTCAGCCTGAAGTCTGCTCCTGCCCCGCTGGGAGTCCAGCTGTCCAGTTCCGGGCCATGTGCCGTATTACCCATGATCGCGCCATGCGGAATATAGAAAAATCCGGTACGCAGTTTTGGCGCAGCTGCTGTCTGCGACTGCGCGGTTGCGGCCGGCACCATTGCATCAAGCAGGGGCAGCGCCAGCGCAATGCCGGAGCCTCTGAGCAGAGTTCTGCGGGACAGGTGTTTTCTCGTGATGAACATGGTGTTGTGCCTCTGTTTGACAACCGTTCTGCCTACTCTTCGCTTTGCGTAGGCAATCCTGCCACGGCGATATTCCCATTCTCTTCTTCCAATGCCTGCAGGCGAAAGGCAGGACTGTTGACGATGCCAAGTACCAATGCAGACAGCCGGTAGTCCTCGGCCTCAGCCGCCCTGACAATTGCTCGCACCTGCGGCATGTCAAAGTATTCGAGTTGGCGATTTATCGCATACATCAGCAGTTTTTCCGTCAGCACCTCGGCAAACTGGCCGGGCCGCTTTACCAGTTCGCGCCGGAGTTCCACCACCCCGTTGATGGCAATGCCGCTGGGCAGCACCGTGCTGACGTCGATGGGCACCTCTGCCAGATTGTCCCTGTCGCGCCATTGCCCGGTAACCGCGAAGTTCTCGAGCGCGAGGCCGATGGGATCAATCACACCATGGCACTGGCTGCAGGTGGGATTGTCGCGGTGCTGTTCAAGTCGCGCGCGGACTGTGGTGGGTTTTTCTCCCACCGGCACCGACAGGTCGGTAACGACATTCGGCGGTGGCGGCGCAGGAGGGGTACCCATCAGCTTGTCCAGCACCCATGCACCGCGTAGCACAGGCGAAGTGCGGTCGCCATACGAAGTGCGCAGCAGTACCGCGCTCTTGCCAAGCAAGCCCCAGCGCGTTTCGTCTGCAAGCTCCACGCGGCGGAACTGCATACCATGCACGCTGGTAATACCATAGTGCCGCGCCAGCCTTTCATTGAGATAGCTATGGCTCGCCGTGAGCAGTTCCTGCACGGGGCGTTCGCCCAGCATCACGCTGGCGATAAAAAGGCGCACTTCCTCGCTGAAGTCAGCACGCAGCGCCTCACTGAAATCGGGAAACTGCGCCGGCTCGGGATCGATGGCCTCCAGGCTGTCGAGGTTCAGCCACTTTAGCGCAAAGTTGTTGACCAGGGCATTGGCGCGTGGATCGGCCAGCATGCGGCGGACCTGTGCTGCCATGGTTTCATCATTTGCAAGTTTGCCAGCCAGTGCCGCTTGCAACAATTCATCATCCGGGCCCTGGCTCCACAGGAAAAATGCCAGGCGCGACGCCAACTCTACCTCGCTGAGGGCGTAAGTGGCAGTGGCGCCAAGGTCCGTTGCCGGCGCAATGCCGCGATACAGGAAATCCGGTGTTGCGAGTATGGCTGCCACCACCTGCTCCACACCTGCGTCAAAACTACCCGCGCCGCTGCGCCCGGCTGCAAAGAAAGGCAGGTAGCTCGCAATGTCGGCTTGCGTGGGCTCGCGGCGGAAGGCCTTGCGCGCCAGGTTCGCAATAATGCGTTCAGCGCAAGCCTGTTCCGCGTCCGCCCTCTGCGGCTGGCAGACGAAAATGCGCGCGCGGGATGGTGTCAGCGCCACCCCGGTGGGCTTGAACGGGCCCTTGATCTCGATTCCGTTGAGCACACGTGCCACGCGCAGTCTGCCGGCATTGCCGAAGCCGCCGCCGTTGTCGTTGCCGGAATCCACGCTCCAGTCCGATTCCACGCGTGAGCGTTCAATGAAAGTGACAATGACATCGTGCTCACCCGCACTGACCTGGGCCGGAATATCGGTGAAGCGTTGCATGATCTGCGCGCGGCCTTCCACGCCCATGCGATTGGCTACCGACAAGTCTTCGGGCCCCCCGAGATCAGCCCGGTACACCACCCTTTTATCGATGAGCACCACCACGCTCTGCGCGGTTTCGACACCACGCAGATAAAGGCCCACATCGAGATCAAGGATATTGATGCGGTACTCGCCATCGGCGGGAAAATTGTGGCGTACCTTCATGCCGCCACGTGAGCCAAGCGGCATGCCGTCTTCGAATTCATCTTGTGCGCCACCCGGGGCCGGGTAATGTACATTCGCCAATTTCGGCACCGGCTCGCCTATCGCCAGCCGGGCGGCAGTACGCGCGGCACTGATGTACTGGTCAAGGAACGCGGGCGACATGCTCAGCGCGGCGGCGATATTGTCGAAGCCCTCCACTTCGATTTCCGCGGGCAGCAGGTCTTCGGCTTTCATGTCCACTGCCAGCAGCTCCTTTACCGCCAACGCAAATTCCGTGCGGTTCAAACGCTGCACCGGGACATGGCCGGCAAGTGGATGCGCGGGGGCAGAATCCAGCGAGTTTTCCAGCCAGGCGACAAAGCTGTCTATTTGCTGCTGACCGGGCTGTTCGCTGCCGGGCGGCGGCATCAGATGGCCGCGCAGCTTTCTCAAGGCTCGCTCCCAGGTTACCGCATCCTTCGGGACACCTGCAGGAGTCATCAGGTCGAACGCCAACCCGCCGGAGTAATCCTCGATGTTGTGGCAACCGGTACAATACTGGTCGAGCATCTGCCACTGGCTGGCGCCGGCAGCAACGTCCCCCTGTTCCGCTGCCTGCGCTGCCGGATGGGTGGCGAGAAGGCCTGCCGTGATGGCTGTAAGGAACCGGGGAATGTTCATCGGAATGTTTGGTAAGGAATTTTGGTAAAAGAATACGGGCAGGGATGTTCCAAGTCCAGCCATGTATGGGAAATCTCCATGTTGACCTGCTTCCTGTATGCCGGGCATTTCAACCTCCGGGATTGGCTGGGGCACCTTGGCCTGGTATTGGCAGATATGGATCCGAATGCCAATTCTTATGTTGCCGGCAGTAGCGCGCAGGAACACGCCATCACCAAGAAAATGGTTGTGAAGAACAATTATTATGGTTATATAGAATTAGCCGTTTGGGTAAACTGTGAGCGCCGCGGATGGCACGAAGTTTTAGCATTAACTCAGGAGAATACACATGACCGGAATGAAATTGACTAAACTGATTACTGCCATTGTCGTATTTGCACTAGCTGCCATGCAGCCTGCGTATGCCCATCACTCTACGGCAATCTACGATTCCGAAAACCCGATAGAACTGACAGGCAAAGTAGTTGAATGGAAGTTCACTAACCCACACTGCTTCATCGTAGTGGAAGTTACCGGCGCAGACGGCAGCACGGTGACGTGGAGTGTCGAAGGGGGCAATACCAGCGGGCTGTTTCGCCGCGGCTGGACACCCATGACCCTGAAGCCAGGCGACGAAATTATGCTCACCGTAAGACCACTTCGCAGTGGTGCTCCCGGCGGCAACTACAGTAATCCCCGATGGCAAGATGGCAGTCCCATAGACCCAAAATCAGCAGGTTAGGAGTGTAAAGCAGGCATGCAAAAATATTCATTGATAACACAAGTCGCCGCGACTGCATTCAGTAGTCTGGCGGTGCTGGCAAGTATAAATATGCAGGTTGCGGTAGCAGCCCCGTCAGCTGCCACCTATCCGGACTGGCGTGGTCAATGGGAGCGCATTGGCAGTCTGAACTGGCCGCCGGAAGGCTATGAAAAGACTGGCCCCGCGCCGCTGACAGCAGAGTATCAGGCTATCTACGAACACAATCTGGAACTTAGAAAAAATGGCATTCTCGCGGGTGACCCGCCTGCAACCTGCCTGCCTCCAGGCATGCCTAGAATGATGAAAATGAGCTTCCCCATGGAGATCATTATTACGCCTGGTATTACCTACATCTATGCCGATTGGGAGAGCCAGATACGGCGCGTTTATACGGACGGTCGCGCCTGGCCCGACTATATTCTGCCGGAGTTCAATGGCTATTCGCTTGGTGAATGGCATGACGAAAACAACGATGGTGTCTATGACATGCTCTCAGTTGTCACCCGTGGCATCAAAGGGCCACGCTCAATAGATTCCACCGGCGTGGTGCTGCATGAAAACAATGAGACTGAAGTGCTGGAAGAAATTCGTCTGATTGATGACAAAACCATGGAAAACAAAATTACCACTATTGATGATGCCTTCACCGGACCCTGGGTGATCAATCAGCAGTATAGCCGTGTGACCGAGGATATTATCTGGGTGGAGTACGTTTGTGCAGAAGGCAACCGCCATATACAACTGGGTGATGAATGGTATTTCCTGAATGATGAAGAGGGAATCCTGGAG
Organism: uncultured Gammaproteobacteria bacterium; assembly: GCA_903926285.1. Classification (GTDB taxonomy): domain Bacteria; phylum Pseudomonadota; class Gammaproteobacteria; order Pseudomonadales; family Pseudohongiellaceae; genus CAILUG01. Next base: position 425 of record CAIYIP010000097.1, on the reverse strand, counting down.
CCAACTAGAGCAGGGCAGGCTCCCTTGGTTCCGGGAGTAGTCAACGAGTAGTAGCGCGGGATTCGCATTAGCCGGAGCGCACGGCCGAAATGCCCGGGAGTGGCCTTGGATTTGTGCTCGCAGCCGGGGTTTACTGGTGTGTAAACCCGGCGTAGGCGCATAAGCCATTTCATTGCTGCAAATAAGTACCGGGAAAGTATCGCCTCATGCTTCCAAAATGGTAGACCAACTGCAGTCACGCGCGCTTCCTGCTACAGCGGTCGCAGCGTACTTGCAGGAACCCTCTCCGTCTGCCCAATGCAGAATGTCCGTCCAGGACACGGACCCAAATCTAAAGCTTCCCTTTGATCGTCTGCTCGTCCGTTAACTCAAATACCACATCCGCTTTTTCGGGCAAGGTGTTCAAGCCATGTCGCGTAATACGT
>CAIYIP010000096.1 GCA_903926285.1 uncultured Gammaproteobacteria bacterium | reverse complement strand
TGCAACAGTGAAATAGATAGAACCTTTGTAGAAATGCAGCAAGGGGAATTACTCAAGTTATCAGGAAGATGCGGGGCGCATTATCCACGGCTGGCAGGCATCGGGAAAGCGCTTGTTTTCAGCAATGTTCGCGCGAGGTGTAGGTTTCGTCGAAGCGATCGGGCAAGCCGCTGTCGGAGCTGATCATGCGTTTGGAGATGAGCCACTTGCCATCGCGCTTAATTGCACACGGGGAGGATGCACACGTGCACACGGGGACATCCACTTTTGGATGCAGAAGTGCAGAAAATTCAATAGGGACATCCACCCCTGATACTCTGATACTTCCTCTGATACTTCACTGGGACACCCACTCCCCAATTGGCTGCAACAAGTCTCCCGCCAGAGTCTCGGCAACCTGACTCGCAGATGCTTCCATTTGTTTCAATTGAATTATTCAGGCGTGCGAAGTTCTGCCTCGCAACGAGACAGAACAGGGATGAGTGACCTAAGCAGCGTCTCTTTTGTTTTCTCTTTTTTCAAGTACGCTGAGTTTGTCCAAGCCATTCAGCATAGTGACACTTTCTTTTTGTATCTCTATCGCCAATAACTGCCACTGCTTTTCGGATAAACCCAGTGAGGCAAGTATTCGAGGCTGGTAAATTTTTATGCGGGCTTTTTTGTACTGGTGCTGCACACCTCCATTCCAATCAACGAGCTGCAAATAGTCTTTTAACGAGTACGGCAGTATTGTGTTTATCTCTTTTTCACCTTCCAGCTCGTTGAACGGCATCAACTTGGGTTTGTCCTTATCATGGCGTCCTTGCAACCGCCGTATCCGAAGCTGAATTGAGGTAAAGTCTGACTCCTCCAGCGTATCAGCCATGCCAGCTCTGATAGGATTCAGATCGACATATGCCATACATGACAGGAGAGCTGTTTCATCCAGCAACGCCTGCGACTTGAAGCGGCCTTCCCAGAATCTGCCCGTGCAACGATCTTCTTTATTGGCATGCAGTGCGATGTAGTAATTAAGGCATGACATGAACCAACTGATACTGCATAAGCGGCTGCGCCAAAGCTCTACCGATTTGTTCACTACTATGAGCTCAGCCTCAGATAACGTTTCGTTATTTTCAAAACGATGAATTATCGCGGGGCCTGCATACAGTTTTCTCCAGCGCGAAATGACTTCATGCGGAGACCAGCTTGCACTTCTTGCCTGGTCGACATGCAAGACGAGGTGATAATGATTGCTCATAACTGCGTAGGCAGGAATATCAATGGCAAACACTTCGCCAAGTAATTTCAAACGTTTGAGAAACCAGGGCTTGCGATGATTTAGATCACGACCTTTGTCGTCGATACCGAAGAGAAAAGATCGACGCACACAGCGTGCGATACAGTGGTAATAGGGGGTGGCCTCAAGCGAAACCAAGGCCGAACGAGGGCGAGTCATCCTGACAGTGTTCCGTGTTATACATTTGCCTTAACTCTAGTTCAGAACCAGAAAAGTGCAAATTTAAAAGTGGGTGTCCCACATGTCCGCCTAATTTAAAAGTGGGTGTCCCACATGTCATATACCATCCCATATACCACAGGCCTAATTTAAAAGTGGGTGTCCCACAGGCCCCACCACAGGTCCCAATTTAAAAGTGGGTGTCCCACAGGTCCCAAAAAGTGGGTGTCCCTCAGGTCCACAGGTCCACACAGGTCCATACCGATAAATGACTCAGGCGCGTTTTTCGCATAGAATACGCGCCTCATTTTTGCAGCTTGTATCCCTTTCCCATGATTTCTACCGCAAACCTCACTATACAGTTCGGGGCCAAGCCCCTTTTTGAAAACGTTTCTGTCAAATTCAACAACAGTAATCGCTATGGCTTGATCGGCGCGAACGGCTGCGGCAAGTCTACCTTGATGAAAATTCTGGGTGGCGAGCTCAAAGCCACCGCGGGGCAAGTGATGCTCGAACCCTTTATCCGCCTTGGTAAATTACGCCAGGACCAGTTCGCGTTTGAGGAATTTTCTGTCCTCGATACGGTCATTATGGGTCACGAAGAACTGTGGCAGGTGAAAGCGGACCGCGAACGCATCTACAATTTGCCCGAGATGTCGGAAGAGGACGGTATGAAGGTCGCCGATCTCGAAGTACGTTTTGCCGAGCTGGATGGTTATACCGCCGAAGCGCGCGCCGGTGAATTATTACTTGGTCTCGACATCCCCTTGCATCAGCACGCAGGGCCCATGAGCAATATCGCACCCGGCTGGAAATTGCGTATATTGCTGGCGCAGGCGCTATTCTCCGATCCCGAGGTCCTGCTGCTGGACGAACCTACCAACAACCTCGACATCGACACCATCCGCTGGCTCGAGGGTGTACTGCAAGCCAGCAAGAGCACAATCATCATTATTTCGCATGATCGTCACTTCCTGAACAAAGTATGTACCCACATTGCCGATCTGGATTACGGCGAGGTGAGGGTCTATCCGGGCAATTACGATGACTACATGATGGCGTCGACACAGGCACGCGAAAAACTGTTGAGCGACAATGCGAAGAAAAAAGAACAAATCGCCGATCTTCAGAGTTTCGTCAGCCGCTTTTCTGCCAACGCATCAAAAGCCAAACAGGCAACCTCGCGTGCCAAACAGATAGATAAGATTCAACTGGAAGATGTGAAACCATCGAGTCGTGTGAGCCCGTATATCCGTTTCACGCAAAACAAAAAATTACATCGCCAGGCGGTTACTGCCGAAAACATCAGCAAAAGTTTTGATCGCACCTTATTCGACAAACTGAGTTTTCAGATTGAGGCGGGTGAACGTGTCGCCATCATCGGACCAAACGGCGCAGGCAAAACCACCTTGCTGCGTTGTCTGTTAGGCGACATCGAGATCGACGCAGGCAAAGTAAAACTGGCCGAACAAGCCGAGCCCGGCTATTACGCGCAAGACCATCAAGCCGATTTCGCCGACAACGTAACGCTGTTCGACTGGATGAAACAGTGGACCAATGGCGACAACCAACTGGTGCGTGGCGCTCTTGGCCGCATGTTGTTTTCAGGTGATGACTCAACTAAATCAGTCAAAGTGATTTCAGGCGGAGAAAAAGGCCGCATGTTGTTTGGCAAATTCAGCCTGATCAACCCCAACGTCCTCTTTCTCGACGAGCCCACCAACCACCTCGACATGGAATCAATCGAAGCCTTGAACCTGGCGCTGGAAAATTTCCCCGGCACTCAGATCTTCGTGAGTCACGACCGTGAGTTTGTTTCTTCACTGGCGACCCGCATCATCGACATGAAGCCAACCGGCATCGTCGACTTCAAGGGTAACTATGAGGATTATTTGCGGAGTCAGGGTATCTCCGTTTAAAGTGAAAAAATTCGGGACAACTTCCACTTAGTGGTTGCAGTTGCTTTCAAGCCGCATCGAGTTTGCGCGCTGCCAACGTGTCCTGTGGGCCCCACGGGCTGAACTGGCTGGATGCAATGCCTTGTGGATTGGTGTGTAGTATTCGCTCCCAATTACAACAAGAGTCCTGAACCAGGAGACCAATCACTTTATCTGTTTTGATCTCCTATTTTGCAGTTCTGGTGTTGATGTTAACCGGCACCCTCGCCTAGTCTGCAGACAGCCCATCCCAGGTACGCCTGTACTCAGACAAGATGGCAGGCCTGGGCCTGACGGCGATACCGCCCGATGCCTATAGCGACATTCTCAAGGGTGAATACCCGGTGGCTAAAGGCTTGACGATTGACCACGAACCAGTCGGCGTAATTGAAAAACTTGGCAGCGCCGTGCAGGGCTACACCGAAGGCCAGCGAGTTATCGCAGGAGCGATCTGTCCGACCTTCACTTCGTCGCTAGCCAGGATGGCAGTTATCTGATTCCTTCCGGCAAGTCTGGCTGCCATGGCTACAAAGCTACAGCCGGGTGCGCAGGCGCCGGTTGCTCAACGTAGTGGAGTCAGGCCGGGTTGATCTGGGCTTGCTGGTGACGCACAAGTTTCAACTGGACGACATTGTTGCCGCGTATGAGCTGTTCGCCAACCAGCGCGACAGTGTTTTGAAAGTAGCGATCAAGACACGTTGAAGCCCGCTGAACGGCGCTTAGTGGAGGCCTTCTCCATGAAAGTGCAGGCGAATCGTTCGCATGGATGCGAACGTAAGCTACATGGACGTACTTGCGCGGTCCCCGGAAGCTTCATGGAGAATGCCTCCACTAAGTGCCATTCGTAGATCGCTATGTTCACAGCAGGGAATGACAGCAGGGACACCCACTTCCGTACGAAAAGTGGATG
>CAIYIP010000095.1 GCA_903926285.1 uncultured Gammaproteobacteria bacterium | reverse complement strand
TGAACATGGCGATCTTCTTCCTGTCCCTGAAATGGGAATAGCGCACCGCAAGTGCCATCGTGCCGCTACTGGTTATCAGGATGAAAGTCATGATCGCAATCAGGATGAGCGGAATACTTTGACCGAACAGCGTCAGCGCGAACACTTCGCTCGGATAGGGCCATGGGTCGGTGGTAGTCATTCGGACGCTCATGTAACCGACGAGAAAACAACTGAAGATAAAGGTGTCGCTGATGAGGAAGATCCACATCATCAGTTTGCCCCAGGGAACATAAAAGGTCTGCTTGTCGTTCGACCAGTCCTGGACCACAGTATTTACGTTACCAATTTTTGCCAACGCATGCTCAGCCATGATGTATTTCCTAGGTGTACGAAATCAATGCAAACACTGCCAGCCAGACCAGCAGCAGAAAATGCCAGTAAGTGGCACACAGGCCAACGCTGAGTCTCACCACTTCCGGTTTGGCGCCAGCCATAACCCGCACACTTGCCCGGGTCCAGACCCAGAGACCGCCGAGTATGTGCAGGGCATGCAGACCGGTGAGTACATAAAAAAAGGAATTGGCCGGATTGCTGGACAGGTAGTAACCCTCCGCCGTCATCTGCTGCCAGACTGAAACCTGGCCGAACACAAACCCGAACGTGAAAATTGCCCCAAGCAACAAGCCGATCTTCACCAGGCCGGTTTCACCACGCCTGACTACATGAGACGTCCACTGCAGCGTAATACTGCCCAGAAACAGCAACAGCGTGTTGAACCACAACTGCTGGGGTTCCGGCATCGGCCGCCAGTCTGCAAGGCCCATCCGGATGAAGTAAGCCGTAAAGAACAGGCCGAATAATACGCCGACCACACCCAGAAAAACCCGCAGCGCCACTTTCTGCGGTGGAACCAGTGACGCCTGGCTGACTTCCACCGTCATGCCACCGACGGTCTGGGGTGTACTCAGCCAGGGTTTTTCAGTCAGAAGCCTGAACGGATTCATGAATAATGGCCTTCGCTGCGATCAACATATTTACCCGCACCGGGTTCCATAACAACTTCTTCAGGGGGCACATTCTGGGGTACGAAGTCATCCTTCACGCCGGGGACGCCATATTCATAAGCCCAGCGATATACCACAGGCAATTTGTCTCCCCAGTTACCATGACGAGGCGGTGTGTCGGGTGTTTGCCATTCAAGCGATACGGATTCCCAAGGATTGCCGCCTGCCGGTGCGCCGTTGCGCAGGCTCGAGATAATGTTGTAGATGAACAATAGCTGCATCACGCCCACAAAAATGGCGGCCTGTGTAATGTTGGCGTTCAGCGCCATTGCAGAGTCAGGAATGAAATCGGTACTGCCCAGAGCAAAGTAGCGGCGTGGGACACCCAAAAAGCCAAGATAGTGCATCGGCAGATAGATGGCATAGGTGCCGAGGAAGGTTGCCCAGAAATGGATTTTGCCCAGCGTCACATTGAACATTTTCCCGGTGATTTTTGGGTACCAGTGATAGATGGCGGCAAACAGCACCATGACGGGCGATACCCCCATTACCATGTGGAAGTGAGCCACCACGAAATAGGTATCTGACAACGGCAGGTCGACCGTGACATTACCCAGGAATATGCCGGTTAGGCCGCCATGGATGAAGGTGAAAATAAAACCCATCGCAAACAACATCGGCACGGTCATCCGGATATTGCCATGCCACAGTGTCAGCACCCAGTTATAGACCTTGATAGCCGTGGGTATCGCAATGATCAAGGTGGTAAACGCGAAGAAGAAACCGAAGTAGGGATTCATGCCGCTCACATACATGTGATGGGCCCACACGATGAAGCTGAGGCCACCGATTGCCACAATCGCCCATACCATCATGCGATAGCCGAAAATATTCTTGCGAGCGTGTGTGCTCAGCACATCCGACACGAGACCGAAGGCAGGTAGCGCAACGATATACACTTCCGGGTGCCCGAAGAACCAGAATAGATGCTGGAACAGAATGGGGCTGCCGCCCGTATGTTCAGAAACTTGCCCCAGTGACGCCAATGCGGGCATAAAGAAGCTGGTGCCAAGCAACTTGTCCAGCAGCATCATGAGTGCACTGACAAACAAGGCGGGAAAGGCAAAGAGAGCCAGAATAGTCGCAACAAAAATCCCCCATACCGACAACGGCATGCGCATCAATGTCATGCCGTGGGTGCGCGCCTGTAGTACGGTTGTTACATAATTCAGCCCGCCCATCGTGAACGCCATGATGAATACAAGCAGGGAGACAAGCATGAGTATGATACCTGGCCCATCGGTGCCGGGTGTGCCGCGTAAAATGGCCTGTGGCGGATACAGCGTCCAGCCAGCTCCGGTCGGCCCGCCCGTCACAAAGAAGCTGGCCAGCAAAATCAGCACCGAAAGCAGGTAGAACCAGTAACTAAGCATGTTGAGATAAGGAAACACCATGTCTCTCGCGCCTAACTGGAGTGGAATCAGATAATTGCCGAAGCCGCCAAGGAACAGCGCGGTGAGCAGATAGATAACCATGATCATGCCGTGCATGGTCACAAACTGGATGTAGTTGGCGGGATCAATGAATGAGAAAGTGTCAGGATAACCGAGCTGCAAACGCATCATTGCCGACAACACCAGCGCAATCAGGCCGACAAAGATAGCCGTGCCGCCGTACTGGATAGCAATGACCTTATGGTCCTGGCTCCAGACATATTTGGTGATGAACGTATGCGGATCGTGCATTACATGCGACTGGTCCGCTATGGGTACATAACTTGTCATTTGGCTATCCTCATAACTATTCTTCGCTCATGACTGAACTTTTATTTAGGCACTCTCTAGGCACTTTTAGGTGCTTTTTAGGCACTCTTTCTGGAGTGTTGGCGCCAGCAGCAAACTGTTCCGGCGCCAACTGTTCCGCGTGGATCAGCGCAATGTATTGATGTAGGCGACCACATCGTTGATTGCCTCATCGTCCTTGAGTGCCGACACCATCTGATTCATCTGGAAACCGTATTCATCTGACTGATGGGTGCCACGCACGCCTTTCTTGAAGTTTTGCAACTGCCGTACCAGATACCAGTCGGTCATGCCGGCCAACTTAGGCGCGTTGACGGCCCAGATGCCCTGGCCGCTGGCGCTGTGACAGATGCCGCAGGTAGATTCGAATACGGGCCTGCCGTTTTCCGCATTGCCGGTTACCGTAACTGGCGCCGCCGTATCAGGCAGGCTTTGAATATAGGCTGCCACATTGCTGACCATGGCGTCGGTGGCAAGTACAGCGGCCATTGGCGCCATTTGCTGACCAAAGATGTCATCGGCATGTGCGCCGCGGACTCCGGTCTTGAAATACTGGAGTTGTCTTCGCAGGTACCAGTCTTCCTGTCCGGCCAATCTCGGCGCATTCAATGCAATGTTGCCTTCACCATTTGCGCCATGGCAGGCACCGCAGACCGCATAAAACACCTGGCCCTGCGCAGGGTCACCCACGATCCGGGCATTGGTCTGTGCATAGGTGGGATTACTGGCAAGCCATGTGTTGTAACTGGCTTCGTCTTCGACCACCACTGAGCCGCGCATGACAAAATGGGCGAAGCCACACAACTCTTCACACAGAATGTCGTAAGTACCGGCAAGAGTGGGCGTAAGCCAGAGGTAAGTAACAGCCCCCGGCACCATGTCCATTTTTACGCGAAACTGTGCCACAGCGTAGTCGTGCAGCACATCCTTGGAGCGCAACAGGACCTTCACCGGGCGATCGAGAGGCAGATGCATCTCTTGGCTCGATACCAGAATATCGTCCTGGCCATTTGGATCGTCAGCGTTCATGCCGAACGGATTTTCTGCTGTGATCAATGCACTATCTGCAGCGCCGAGCAGGCCGTCGGCGCCAGGATAGCGGTAGCTCCATTGCCACTGCTGGCCGATAACTTCGACTTCGTGTGCATCCGCAGGCACGTTCACGAAATCTGCCCATACGAACAGGCCCGGTGCCAGCATTGAGGCTACGCCTATAGAGGTCAATCCGGTTAGCCAGAGTTCCAGCTTCTTGTTCTCGGGCTCGTATTTTGCGCGGCGGTTTTTCTGGTATCTGAACCGGTAAATGGCGTAGGCCATGAACAAATTGACCACAACAAAGACGAAGCCGGTTACCCAGAACGTAATATTGATGGTGTCATCAATCTGCGTCCAGTTCGACGCGATGGGTGTCAACCACCACGGACTGAGGAAGTGAAAAGCCACCGAAATGACGACAAGTAATATGATCGAAATAATAAATGGCATGTTAGTTGTGTTCCTTATCCGGATTCTTGTCAGCCCGCCAGCGCCCCGTCCAGGCTGCTGCCCGGCAGGGGAAAACTACATTTAATAAAAGGGGATAAGCTGGGAAGGGGCGGATGAATATCCTGCCCCGGCACATATGAGCGGTACTTTCGACAGCGTTTTTCAGGTATTCAGCCACACTGCCACTACTGGGAACGAATGATTCACTACCGTTCAATGCCCTGCTCCTCAACTACAAAATGATTTAAAACATCTCGATCAATCGGCCTGCAAGCTCTGCCTCTGAGCACCGCAGGCATTGGCTTTATACAGGTTCCGGTTCAGCAAATGGGTTGTAGAACCTCGAATCCATGCCTACCAGCAGGGCTTCGGGATGCAGCCTGGACATCATGGCATGCACTTTCTCTTCCTCGTTTTTATGGGCATAAACCAGTATCAGGTATTTACCCGCAGCAATGTCGTCATGGAAACGGTGGAGTTTTTTATTCTCGGAAGAGATGCCGGCAAGACCGCCCTGCCATGCGCCGAAACAGCTGAGCAGAAAAATGCTGCCAAGGTAGGCGATCAGCGGAACATCGGGCCCAAAGGGTTTGAACGCGGCGAGCAGCCCGGCAAAAACAAGACCCGCAAGGAAGCCCAGCGCGGCGCCGATAAGACCTTCGCGAAGGAGGTCCAGTGTTTCAAGGTAATTGCCAGAATGCAGACGATGGCGACCGAGGCCATCTTCATTCTTGCTTATGATATGGATAAACCAGTCATCAACCCCTGACTTGTGCAGGTCGTCACTGACATGTTCGGTCTCTGCCAGTGTTGGTGACAGGTAATAAAAACATTTCATCCCAGGCCCTCCTATCAGTAAATGATCGAAGACTGTGATTCTCTGTTTCTTTCGAGACTTGCTACGCTATCTACAATAACTGCAAGAAGAACTACTAGCGTACTTCCGGGAAAGTACTACGAAGAGAAAAACAATTTTTTATAT
>CAIYIP010000094.1 GCA_903926285.1 uncultured Gammaproteobacteria bacterium | reverse complement strand
TCAGTAATAAGACTGCATATTTTCGTTATGCACGCGGCAAACCTGATGACTGCACACCTGAGTTCCGCACACCAAATACTTCAGTGGCATGAACAATAGCCCTTGTTGCCCACAATCAAATCCAGCAAAAGATGCTGATGATGACTAAATCCACCTTAAGGCTTTACGCAAGACAGGGAAATAGGGGATCATCGCCGTTGGTGGTCAGCACGGCTGACTGACAATAAAAATAACCAACGTGGGGACTCCTTTCGATGTGGCAACAAAACTATCTTCCTGTAGCCGATAGTGTGTTTTTATCCGCACTGCTCGCTGCCATTCCAATTTTCGTGCTGCTCACCCTTATCGGAGTCATGCGCAAACCTTCGTGGGTTGCGGCGGTATCAGGTCTGGCCACGGCTTTTGTTATTGCCCTGCTGGTCTATGGCATGCCGGTCAACCTGGCTTTAAGTGCAGTGGGTTATGGTGTCATCCAGGGACTCTTCCCAATCGGCTGGGTTGTGTATTGGGCGATTGTGCTGTATCGCATCACGCTTGACACCGGAAAGTTCGAGATCATCAAGGACTCCATCGGTGGCCTGACTCCTGATCGTCGTCTGCAGGCCATGTTGATAGCCTTCGCTTTTGGCGCTTTCATCGAAGGAGCTACCGGTTTCGGTACTCCGGTTGCCGTAGCCGCAGCGATGCTCGCGGGCCTCGGTTTTTCACCTTTCTTTGCTGCGGGCATCTGTCTGTTAGCGAATACCGCGCCGGTGGCCTTCGGGTCAATTGGTACGCCCGTAATCACACTGGCCAACATCACCGGTCTGCCGCCGCTGGAGCTGAGTGCCTGGATCGGCCGGCTTTGTGCCCCGATCTCGGTATTCATTCCGGCTTACCTGATTCTTGTGATGGGCGGTATGAAGGCGCTCAAAGGCGTAATCCCGGCTGCGGTCGTATGCGGCCTCTGCTTTGCATCCACCCAGTTCATGGTCTCCAACTTTATCGGGCCAGAGCTCACTGACATTCTTGCCGCGCTTGTTGCCATAGCCGGTCTCGTCATCCTCTTCAAAGTCTGGCAACCGACCAGCTCATTCGCATTGCCTGGTGATACCGGTGGAGTGATGATGATGCGCACCCACCCCGCTGGTGAAACCCTGCTGGCATGGTCGCCTTACCTGTTCCTGGTGGCCTTCGTGCTAGTGTGGGGCAGTCCCTGGGGCAAGGCGATTCTTGATCAGGCGAGCATCGTGATCGAGTGGCCGGGCCTGCATAACCAGATTGAACAGAGTCTACCCGTAGTCACAACACCGACTCCGTATGCGGCGCGCTGGACCTTCAATTGGCTGTCCGCTGCTGGCACCGCTTGTATGCTGTCGAGCATAGTGACGGCCATCGTTCTCAAGCTTTCGATCTCTGGCTACATCTCCACGCTGGGCAAGGTACTGAAGCAGATGTCATTCTCCCTGCTGACCATCGGCTCTGTGCTGGGTCTGGCTACTCTGATGAACTACTCTGGTTCCATCGTGACCATGGGCATGGCCTTCGCTGCCACCGGCTGGCTCTTCCCTTACTTCAGCGCAATGCTGGGCTGGCTGGGCGTGTTCCTCACCGGTAGCGATACCTCGGCCAATGCGCTCTTCGGCAACTTGCAGGTGATTACTGCGAACCAATTGGGCTTCGACCCGGCCATGATGGCTGCTGCCAACTCTGCCGGAGGCGTGATGGGCAAGATGATCAGCCTGCAAAGCCTGGCCGTGGCCGTGGCTGCTACAGGCATGTCGCGCTCACAGGAAGGTGAGCTGATGCGCTTTACCTTCAAGCACAGCGTATTCCTGGCCAGTGTCCTGGGTGTGTTGTCGATGATTTACGCTTATACGTTCTAGTACTTCAAGCATAGCCACTGCGGCACACGGAAGTGCCGCAGCTTATTGATCAGCCTTCACACAACCAGTACTTACTTACCTCTTCATACCTTCAGCGAAAACGGCGTAAAGTCCGTCGCCACATCAAAGTAATCCTCGTTTTCCACCTTCTTGAGTTTGTTAACCACGGCATACGTTACCGGAGTCATTAAAATTTCGACTATGACTTTGAACGCCCAATTGAAGGCCACAACGCTAACGAGCGTATCGAAGGTCCAGATGCCCATGAAGGCGATGGGATAAAACAAGACGCTGTCTACGCCCTGCCCGAGAACTGTGGAGCCAATCGTGCGTGTCCATAACCACCTGCCTTGTGTCAGTACTTTCAGTTTCGACATCACAAACGAATTCACAAAATCACCAGCCCAGAACGCGATGATGGAGCCGCACACAATGCGCCAGGTATTGCCAAACAGGACTTCAACTGCAGGTTGTACCACCTCATTGAACGGTTCGCTCGGCGAAGCTGGCAGGTGCACTATCACCCAGGCCATCACACTCGCAAACAGCATTGCACCAAAACCGGCCCAGATTACTTTGCGCGCACGTGCATAACCGTACACTTCAGTCAGCACATCACCAAAAATATACCCCAGCGGAAAAAACAGATTGCCTGCGCCAAAACTGAGACTGTCGCCAAGTCCTGGCAGAGTAAAGGGAAACGTTATCAGCCCGACCTTTGCGGTGCCGATCAAGTTTGAGCACAGCAGGACAGTGACAAAACCCGTCATCAGGAAGTCGTAATACTTGTAGACACGCACACCTGAAGTTGGAACTTGGGACATTACCGAATCCTTTTAGGAAGAAAGACAGTTCACGTTGAAAAGCTTATTCAGGCGCGCATCGAGCCCCGGTAGGTTATCGACATGGAGCAAAAATTGTTCGCGCAAGATAGTACGTATCGCCTCTGCAGAATGCAGCAATTTTTGCTCCGACGGTTTATGCAGAAAGTGCCGAGTGTATTTTTGATTTTGCAGTGCATGCCGGCCGTCAGTATCCACTCTGCCTGCGATCAGGTTGTTTACAAACCGCGAATGGGGATGTGTTGCGACATACCAGTTCGCCATTGCATAGTCGGGTAATGTCTGGGTGCCAAGAGTAAAGCTGTACATGTCGTGCCAGCTATTGTTCAACAACACTGACAAAAAATAATTCCCGTCTGCATTGGTGATGCGAAATGTTTCATGAGAGGTCTGCTGCGGCGCATCAGTATCGAGCAGCAATGGCGCAGTCAGCGTAAGTCCGCCAAAACCAACATCTGCCAGGTAACGCTTTTCATTCAGTGTGATGAGGAGCCCCATGTGTGTGCGAGGCCTTACAACTCCTGGAGGCAGCATCCAGCTCACACGTGCCGAGAGTCCCTGGACCGCAAAGCCAAGTGTAGTGAGGGCATGGCCAAGCAGCAGGTTGTGTTCAAAGCAATAACCGCCGCGCTGCGCGCCAACAATTTTTTCCAGGAGCTCTTCCTTGCCAAGTGCAACAGGCAGCCCGAGCCACGGATTGAGATTTTCGAAAGGAATGTTCAGTACATGCTGCAGATGAATATGTTCCAGGGCTGACAGTGTTGGTGAAGGAACTTCAGCGCAGCGGGTACGCTGGAGATACCGTTGTAGATCATGACTATCAAGTGGCTGAAATGGCATGTGGCTGGCACCAGTAGATTGTTACTGAAAACTATTCAAACAGGTCTGGTGCTGCTTCTCCAGTGCTTATTGATAGTCAAAAAAGTTCTGCCGCGACGTATTTACGGAGGCTCATTTCAGCTCCTCCCAATGTCTGGACATTGGAAGTTTGCATTGTACTGTACTTCAGCCGCGATACTTTCAGTCACCGCCTGATCGTTACGATTGAGATGCTCGAAAGTACCGAGGGAAGCGTTGGCGCCATCTCCCATCGCAAGGGTGATTTGCTTGAATGCAACATCACTCACGTCGCCAGCAGCAAGCAGGCCCGGGACACTTGTCTTACCCTTACGGCTGGTAACTACTTCACCAAATTTTTTGAGTTCAACAAGGTCTTTTACTGGATCGGTGTTAGGCACACATACTCCCGCCAGTTGCACGACGTGTTAATTACCAGTATTACGATCCTCGTAGCGAAGTTGGTTCACTCTGGCACCGTCGCCCGCAATTTTTTTGGTTTGCGCATCGGTGATAATCGAAATGTTTGGCAAACTGCGCGCTTTCTGAACGAGCGCTCTGTCTGCTTTAAGTGATGCAGCAAACTCAAGCACGGTGATGCG
>CAIYIP010000093.1 GCA_903926285.1 uncultured Gammaproteobacteria bacterium | reverse complement strand
TGAATCATCCAACTGCCGGGTTCGCTTGCTTCATTGAGCAGACGTTCGGGTGATACCTGGGCCTGGCTTGCCAGCGGCAACAGGCACGCGGCAAGAAGCGCTAGTTTGTTTGTGAAGTTCATTACTTTTGCTCCGGAGTAGTCAGTGAAAGCATATAGGCCACGAGATCGGCCACGTCATCGGAGGACAAGACGTCCAGGTAAGCCGGCATTGGGGTGGGAATAAAACCTTGCTCGCTTATTTCATTCTCCCGGAATGACACGAGTTGTTCCTGCTCGTTGAGCAGTTGCACGGAATGGGTGTCGCGGTTCATGACCTTGCCGGCGACCACATTGCCGTCATTGGTTTTAACCTGATAAAAACGCTGCCCCTCACGCACAACAGCACGTGGATCGAGAATCGACTGCTGCAGAATTGCTGCTGAACGTTGCGAGCCTATGCCAGCCAGATCAGGATGCAGACGCGTACCACCACCATTAACGCCATGACAAGAACTGCACTCAGCTGAACCAAAGAACAGTTCCTCGCCCTTTTTGGCATCACCAATCTCCACTTCCTCGGCATCCTGCGCGGTCAGTGCGCCGCCGGTTTGCATCGAACGCAGAAAGGCCACCAATGCGCGTAAATCGCCATACGAAAATTGCGGGCGCGGAATCATCAATGTTTCGGGTATACCGGTGCGAATCAGCGCGATCAGATCTTCGTCTGAACTGGCACGACGGAAGCGGCCGCTGCCGAGGTTGGCGCCTTCCACCGAATCGCCATTATTGCCATGGCAACCTAGGCAGTTGGCCTGGTATAAGCCCCGGCCATTTTCAATGTCGCTGGGCGCGTAACTGTGTTCCTGGGCGATGGCACTGCCGGCACTCACAAGTGAGAATGCAGCAGCGCAGCACAGCCACGATTTACGAATAGACACCAAGGTCATAACCATTTTCCCCTCTAAAGTTAACTGCTATTTATTATTGGCAGCGGCAGCCTAGTACAGTTCTGCCGTCGAAGTAAACTTACATCTATCTGTTGTTGTAAAAGAAGACAGATTTATTATCGATTCAAAACGGTCGTGCGATTGTGACCGCGTTGAACAATATGATGTGGGGTATTGGGCAAGATAACCCGGGCAGTTCTTGGCATAAGCACCGCCTTGTGACGTATGCTGGATGCACTGCTTGGTCGTGCAGACTACTTAAAATAATTCCTCCCCCTTTTTGCTCCACCAAGCTTGCTGGTGCTCTGCGTGGCACATGCACCGGACCGCTGGCGCCACGGCACGGAAACCTCATGGCCAGCATCCGTTATTTTGGCGACTGCGAGCGTTTTTCAGCGATATCCAGTGTGACTGCGGAAAAGCTGCAAGCGTTGCACACGCGCATTAAACATGTCCCCAATGCCAGCACCAATGGCAGCCAAGATATGCCGTCTTTTAAGCTGAACAAACTCGTTGGTCTGGGGATTGATCTGCAGTGCGACACAAGGAGCAAACCCAGCAAGCAAAAATTTTCTGAACTCACCACCTGCATCATTTATTGATAATTGCGCATCCCGCAGCAGAATTTTTATAGAGTCCGGCTGCAGTGGCTTTTTCATGCTTCCCAGGACAACAAATCCCGAGCCCCGCTGGTTTT
>CAIYIP010000092.1 GCA_903926285.1 uncultured Gammaproteobacteria bacterium | reverse complement strand
CATTATGCCCAGCAGTGTTTTGAAGGGCTCAAGGCGCAAACGGCCAAAGATGGTCGCATCCTGTTGTTCCGTCCCGAACTCAACAGTGAGCGCATGCGCAATACATCGATACGCCTGGCAATGCCTGTTGTGCCGGAAGAGTTATTTCTGCGTGGTGTCGAGCAGGCCGTACGCGCCAATGCTGCGTGGGTGCCACCGTATGGCAGCGGCGCCTCGTTATATATCCGTCCACTGTTGATTGGTGTCGGTGCCAACATGGGTTTGCGGCCCGCCAAGCGTTATGAATTTAGAGTGATGGTATGTCCTGTTGGGCCTTATTATAAAAGTGGCGGCCTCTCTGTTATCTCACTGGCGGTTTCCGATTTCGACCGTGCCTCACCAGGTGGTACTGGCGATGTCAAAGCAGGCGCCAATTATCCCGGTGGCTTATACGCTACACGCAAGGCGCAGGAACTGGGCGCCTATGAAGCGCTCTATCTTGATGCAGCAGAACACCGTTATATAGAAGAAGCAGGATCAGCGAATATCCTGATCTCGCTGGCCGGCAATAAACTTATTACGCCATCATCACGCGCGATTTTGCCGAGTATCACCCGCCGCTCCATCATGGATATTGCCAAACACGAGCTCGGTATGATTACGGAAGAAAGGCCTATAGATCTGCGCAAGGAAGTCGACACTTTTGAGGAAGTGGCTGCCTGCGGTACGGCAGCAGTGTTATCACCCGTTGGCAAAATCTGGTTCGACAACCAGTGGCACAAGTTTTATGGCAACGGTGAAAAAGTTGGTCCGGTAATGCAAAGTCTGTACGAGATTCTGTCCCAGATTCAGCAAGGTGAGCGTGCCGATAAATTTGGCTGGACCAGGGAAGTAAAGGTCGACTGATTTGCTTCATCACCAACAGGTTTTGTCCGCTTCCGTCTGGCACCTAAGCGTGTCCATGAATCTATCGACTTGACTCTTTGGCAAAAATACGCAGCTTTTCTTTTGCCAAAAGCGATGGTTTAATGCCCGCCTTTTTTCCGGTAAGGGATGCCAGTCAGTATTTTGGGCACCTTCCCAGCCGCCGTTGTTTCCGCAAAAAATTTAGGAATATCAGGTAGTAATGGCTAAAAATCTAGTTATTGTCGAGTCTCCGGCAAAGGCAAAAACCATCAACAAATACCTGGGCAAAGACTTCATCGTCAAGTCCAGTATTGGCCATATCCGCGATTTGCCCGTCAGTGGCAATGGCGAAGGCGTCGATATAAAAGCCCGTACAAAGGCAGCAGCCGAGACCCGAAAACTGAGCCCTGCACTGAAGGTTGTGCACAAGGCGCGTAAGGCCAAGGAACAGCTCGTTGCCCGCATGGGTATCAACCCCGAACAAGGCTGGAAAGCGACCTATCAAATTCTACCGGGCAAGGAAAAAGTCGTCAGCGAGCTTAGGAAACTGGCACAGTCGTCTGACCACATCTTTCTCGCGACTGACTTGGACAGAGAAGGCGAAGCCATTGCATGGCATTTACAGGAAGCCATTGGTGGTGATCCGGACCGCTACCAGCGTGTAGTGTTTAACGAAATCACCAAAAAAGCCATTGATGCTGCCTTTGCCGAACCTGGCAAGCTCGACATGAAACATGTTGAAGCACAGCAGGCGCGGCGTTTTCTGGACCGCGTGGTAGGTTTTATGGTGTCGCCGCTGCTCTGGGCTAAGGTGGCGCGTGGACTTTCGGCAGGCCGCGTACAATCCGTTGCGGTGCGTATTCTGGTCGAACGCGAAAAAGAGATTCGGGCTTTTATTCCTGAAGAGTTCTGGGAAGTCTACGCCGCCTTGCTCGCAGCAAAACATAAAGAGGCCTTGCGCTTCCAGGTAGTGAAGGAAAAGGGTAAGGAATTCCGTCCGACCAATGAAGCTGCAACCAAAGCGGCAACCAAAGTGCTGCAAGGTGCAGACTACAAAATCACGGACCGCGAAGATAAACCTACCTCGTCCAAACCCAAGGCTCCGTTTATCACCTCAACGCTGCAGCAGGCGGCATCAACACGTCTGGGTTACAGCGTCAAAAAAACCATGATGATGGCGCAGCGTTTATACGAAGCTGGCTTCATTACTTACATGCGTACCGACTCCACCCAATTGAGTGCTGACGCTGTCACTGCCTGCCGCGAATACATTGATAAAAAATTCGGCAAGAAATATTTGCCTGAACAGCCGATTGGTTACAGCAGCAAGGAAGGAGCACAAGAAGCTCACGAAGCGATCAGGCCTTCCGATGTGAGTGTGATTGAGAACTCGACTGCCTTGAACGCACTTGAACGTGATGCAGTACGACTTTACAGCCTGATTTGGCAGCAATTTGTCGCTTGTCAGATGACGCCTGCGCGTTATACCAGCACAACAGTGGAGGTGACTTCCGGCGATTTCGAGCTGCGCATCAAGGGCCGTATCATGGAGTTCGACGGTTACACGAGAGTTTTTCCTGCCAGCGGCAAGGACGAAGACATAGTGCTGCCCGACATCAAGGTTGGCGAGGTATTGAAATTGCAGCAGCTGGATCCGATCCAGCATTTCACTAAACCATCCGCTCGTTATACGGAAGCGAGCCTCGTCAAGGAGCTGGAAAAACGCAGGATTGGCCGGCCTTCAACGTATGCAGCAATCATCTCGACGATTCAGGAACGCGGCTACGTAAAACTGGAAAACAGGCGCTTTTACGCGCTGAAAATGGGCGATATTGTCACCGACCGCCTGAAAGAAAATTTTACTGACCTTATGGATTACGACTTTACCGCCAACATGGAAAACTCGCTTGACGATGTTGCGCAGGGCAAACAAAACTGGATAACAGTGCTTGATGATTTTTATGCGAAGTTCAGCGAGCAGCTCAGCACTGCGCAGGCCGAAGAAGGTGGCATGCGTGCCAATGATCCAACCGAGACTGACATCAAATGTCCTCTGTGCGGCCGCAACATGCAGATCAGGACTGGTGCAACTGGCGTTTTTCTGGGTTGTTCCGGTTATAACCTGCCGCCGAAGGAGCGCTGCAAATCCACGTTGAACCTGACGTCTGGCGATGAAGCCATTAGTGTTGATGCCGATGATGAAGCCGAATCACGCCTACTGATCAAGAAACACCGCTGCAAGATTTGCGCTTCTGTTATGGACTCTTACTTACTCGACGAAAAACGTAAATTGCATGTATGTGGCAACAACCCTGAATGCAGCGGCTTTGAAGTCGAGGAAGGTAATTACAAGATCAAGGGCTACGATGGCCCGACGCTCGAATGCGACAAGTGTGGTGCAGAAATGCAGCTTAAAACCGGCCGTTTCGGTAAGTATTTCGGTTGCACCAATACCACCTGTAAAAATACCCGCAAGTTGATGCGCAGCGGCGAAGCCGCACCACCCAAGATGGATCCGGTACCGATGCCCGAACTGAAATGTATCAAGGTGGATGACCACTACATTCTGCGTGATGGCGCATCCGGTTTGTTCCTTGCCGCCAGCAAGTTTCCACGCAATCGTGAAACCCGTGCGCCACTGGTCAGTGAGTTGCTTCCGCACAAGGCCGCGATAGATCCTAAATATCACTACCTTATGAAAGCGCCCAAAACTGATCCCGATGGCAACCCTGCTGTGCTGCATTTCAGCCGTAAAACGCGTGAGCAATACGTGCAGAGTGAAAGCGAAGGTAAACCTACCGGCTGGTCAGCCTGGTTTGAGGGTGGCAAGTGGGTTGAAACTGCTGCCAAGCCCAAAGCCGCAAAAAAAGCCTAACATCTCACATGGACGTGACTAGCGTGCCTGTTGCCTTAGTGCGACCACACTGATTTTCGAGGCATGAAAGCATCATGCCTTCTCAGCATACCTTCAGCTTTTTGCTGAGGTCCAATTCCACCGATCCTATCTATAATTATTACAGGACAACACAATGCTGAATCTTGATACCCCGCTGAACGATGAAGAACTGCATGTTCTCGATCGTTTTCTGCTTAACCGCTTTGAAGACGACACCTACGCAGAAGACAAGGATGAAGGAGTGCTCGGTATTTCTGAGCTTGATGGCATGTTTACTGCCATAGTCAGTGGTCCGGAACTTGCTGAGCTTTCTGTTTGGCTGCCTGCAGTATGGGGTGATTTTGAACCCGAGTGGGAAAATCCCGAAGACGCGACAGCGATCATGACATTGATGATCCGCCACATGAACGGCATTGCCGCCACGCTGCAGGACGAAAATGAAGAATTTGAACCCTTGTTCATGGAAAGCATGGAAGACGGCAAAACCTACATCATGGTCGACGAATGGTGTGAAGGTTATTTGCGAGGCATGGACCTGGCTGCAGATTTGTGGGAAGAAGCAGGTGCCGAGATGGAAGCTCTTACCGCTCCTATCCTGGCCTTCACCAGTGCCTCCGATTGGGAAGTGGATAAACAGGATCCCGCCAATTCGGATGAGTTGATGGAAGCTATTACTCCCAACGTGCGCCAGATTCACGACTGGTGGCTTGAACAGCGTCAATAAGCACAGGCATTACACGTCATCACTCAGTGCACGAGTGATGACGCAATGCATTTCAATGTGTTTGCATCTCTGCTGTTGTATTTGGCAAGAATCGCAACGAACAATCTGGATGCAGTTTTCGCGTGTGGGATTGATGCTGGAATACTCATGATCCAATTGGACAGAAATAACTCAGCGTCCAGGCAGTACTTTCTTCAATCTCTCATGCGCATCACGTAACGCGATTTCCGTCGTTTCCCAGTCAATACAGCCGTCAGTTACCGACACGCCATATTTCAAGTGCGTCAGATCCTGCGGGATATCCTGTCTGCCAAAGTGCAGGTTACTCTCCAGCATTACACCGATGATGGATTTATTGCCGGCCTCAATCTGTTCAAGAATATTCGATAACACGACGGGTTGACGCGCAGGGT
>CAIYIP010000091.1 GCA_903926285.1 uncultured Gammaproteobacteria bacterium | reverse complement strand
GGCGCAGTATCTGCACAAGCAGCCAGGCACTGTCGCGGCAAGAACCCGATTTGAGTTCGAGCGTTTCTTCGCAGCTCTGCACTCCGGGTTCAAGGCGTATGAGGTATGACACTTCCTTCTGCACCATCTGGTTCACGGCAACGAGAAAATTGATGATTGCCTGTTTACTGCGATCTACCTTCGTGAGCAGCTGCATCAGGTGTTTGCCCTGATCAGTTACCAGTAAATAGGGTGCCAGATCTTTTTTGCTTTGTTCGTCGTACTTGAATGGGAAAAATTCATTTTCTTCTGCCAGAAAAAAATCGAAGGGATTTATGACTGTCATGTCGGCAATCACTTCTACATCGATCACGAGCGCGCGTGTGCGTTCCGGAAAAACCAGTCGAGCAAGATAATTTGCAAAGGGATCCTGTTGCCAATTAATGAAGTGTTCAGCGGGTGATATTTTCAGCGAATACGACAGTATTGGAGTTCTGCAGTGTGGCGCTGGACGCAGTCTGACAACATGTGGCAAGATGTTTGTCATACGGTCAAAGTGATATGCAGTATGGTGTTGTATCGCTACCTTGATTGGCATGCAGGAATATCCTGAAAACTTATGACCATTGATTGGAAATCATATCACCCCGGCGAGTTCCATGACGAACTAATTAGCTCTCCGGGTCACCCCAGAAAAGCTGCTCGTGTCCTTACCCGTTATCTCGCCTCGCTCAGCGATGAAGAGCTGCAACATCGCCAGGACTCGGTAAATCACGCTATAAAAACGATGGGCATCTCTTTTACTGTCTACAGTGAAGCAGGCAACATCGACCGTCAATGGCCCTTTGATCTGATCCCGCGCATCATCACCAAAAAAGAATGGGACGTTACAAGCAAGGGCCTTGAACAGAGGCTGCGTGCACTGAATTGTTTCATCCATGATGTGTATAACGACGGCAAGATTTTCCGTAATAAAGTGGTTCCAAAAGAACTCGTCATGGACTCCGGCAATTTCCGTCCGCAATGCCAGGGGATGAAGCCAATGCATGAAGTCTGGGCGCACATTTGTGGCACTGATTTGGTGCGCGGTGGCGATGGCAACTTCTATGTGCTTGAAGACAATCTGCGTGTTCCCTCCGGTGTTTCGTACATGCTCGAAAACCGGACTGTCACAAAACGCGTGTTCCCCGAATTATTTGAAAATTATGCGATCGAACCAATCGGCGAATATGCGGGCCAGTTGTTCGAGATGCTTGCCTCGATCGATCCGCATCAAAAAGAAAAACCGGAAGTGGTTGTGCTGACGCCGGGTATTTATAACTCGGCGTACTTCGAACATTCCTTTCTCGCGCAGCAAATGGGCGCAGAATTGGTGCAAGGCAGTGACTTGTGCGTCGAAGATGACCACGTCTACATGAAAACCATTAATGGCCTCGCGCCTGTGGATGTCGTGTATCGTCGTATTGATGATGTGTTTCTTGATCCGGAAGTCTTCAACAAGGAGTCTTCACTCGGCGTCAAGGGTTTGCTCGGAGCTTGGCTGAAGGGGAATGTTGGACTTGCCAATGCACCAGGAGCGGGCGTTGCGGACGACAAGGTGATCTACACCTACGTGCCCGAGATGATCAAATATTATCTCGGTGAAGAAGCGATTCTGCCGAATGTGCCAAGTTATTTGTGCATTAATCCGCAACATTGCGAGTATGTACTCCAGAATCTCGATAAGCTGGTGGTCAAGCCTGCCAATGAGTCCGGTGGTTACGGGATCCTGATGGGCCCAAAATCTACCAAGAAAGAGCGCGAAGAATTTGCGTTAAAGATCAAGGCTAATCCACGCAACTACATGGCGCAGCCACTGGTTGCGCTTTCCACTGCGCCGATACTTGTCAATGGCACAGTTGAGCCGAGGCATGTAGACCTCCGGCCTTTCGTATTGCAGGGAAAAAGTACCTACGTCACTCCAGGTGGTCTTACGCGAGTAGCGTTGTTCAAAGGATCTTACATCGTTAATTCTTCGCAGGGCGGCGGCAGCAAGGACACATGGATTGTTAATGAGGAATGAGGGTGGTGAATGAGCGGAGCGTCTGAATGTTATCCAGCGTAGCGGAGCGCGTGTACTGGCTGGGTCGCTATCTGGAGCGCGTGGAAAACACCGCGCGTCTGGTCAATGTTTACTCTTCAATGCTGCTCGATACTCCAGTGGGCTCGCATATCGGCTGGAGCGTATTGATCGATATTACTGGCTGCAACGAAGAGTATGAAAAGTCCGGCCAGAGTCTAGAAGAAAAATCAGTTGTAAAATTTCTGCTCGCTGACGGCAAGAACTCCGCTTCCGTAATCAACTGCGTCAACATGATGCGCGAAAACGCGCGCACCACACGTGAAATCATTCCCGCTGAAGCCTGGGAAAAAATCAACAATTTGTATATTGATCTGCGCGAAGCGATTGGCCGCAGCATCGGTCGTCGCGCGCGCCAGCAGATACTGGAAAATGTAATCAGCGATTGCCAGCGTATTTTTGGTGTGCTCGCAGGATGTATGAATCACGACACTGCTTATGCGTTTATTCAGATTGGTCGCAAGTTGGAGCGCGCCGACATGACCACCCGTATGGTGGATGTAGGCTCTATCAGTTTGTTGCCGACATTTTCATCGGGTACTTCCAAACAGCGTTTGTTGCTGGAACCCTACGAAAATGTCGTGTGGATGAATGTCTTGCGCTGTCTTAGCGGTTATCAGGCCTACCGCCAAAAAATTCACAGCAACGTCAAAGGTGAAGACGTTGTGCGTTTTCTGCTGAAGGACAATGAGTTCCCACGCGCAATTGGTTATTGCCTGCAGGATCTTGTGGGCCACTTGTCGAAGTTGCCCAACAATGAGGAAGTTCTGCGAGCTGTGGCGCGTGTGAAAAAGGTCACCAACGAAGTGGACATCAACGCGTTGCTGCAACGAGGCTTGCTCGATTACATCGATGAATTGCAGATTTCCATCGGTGATATTCACGACGAGCTGAACAACACCTGGTTCAGGCCAGTTGAATTGCTCAAGGTAGGGCAACAGCAGAGCCAGTCACAGCGCGGCAAAATGTCCTTGCCTTCCTGAAAGCCAGAATTACTCGCGATTGATTGCCAGACTTTTATTTTTTTTCTGCTTAAATCCAGCATGGCTGCTGTGATTGTGTCTTTCAGCTGTATTGCAAGGTAAGAGGGGGCAGTTTGTGAAAGGCTTCCTTCAAGCGGTTATCCCAGCTTTTCTTTAGTTCACGCAAGAATTCACTGTCTTCTTCAAAGCGATAATACGATTGCAGCGAAAAGCTGTCAGTCTTGTACACCACCAGTTCAATAGGCGGTCCCACGGACAAATTACTGCGCATTGTCGAATCCATTGATACGAGGGAGCTCAATGCCGCGGTGTCCAGTGGAGTATCAAGAGACAAGATGCGATCCAGAATGGGCTTGCCGTATTTGCTCTCGCCAATCTGCAGGTAGGGTGTGTCCTTGCTGCTTGTGATGTGATTGCCTTCGGGGTAAATCATGACGATGCGATGTTCACTGCCTGCAATCTGGCCACCAAGAATAAACGTGGCGCTAAATGCCGACTTGGACCCACCGTGTTTGTCCTGCTGGGTGACACTCACATCACCAAGATAATCGGCGGCATCACCAATGGTCAAGACAGTATTGAGATTCACGATGGATTTTTGGCGGATATCTTTTTTCAGTTGAGCCATGCTTGCCTGGGTTGTGGCCAGGTTGCCCGCAGTCATGATGACAAATTGGCGCTCAGGTCCCAGATCGTAGCGGAACAGTTTGCTATAGGTGCTTATTTGATCGACACCGGCATTGGTGCGTGAGTCGGAACAGAAAACCATTCCTGCATTAACAGAAATAGCTACGCAATAAGTCATGATAAGTCCTGCATTAAATCCATATCGAAGAAAGTAAAAACAGCTCGCCGTAATGTGGAGACAACTGCAAATTGCGAACTGGAGTATAGCCTAAATAAATCCGCAGTTAAGCACCACGCTGGTGCGGATTCGCCCGGTAAAGCGTCATTTTAACGGGCCTGTTCTTCTTTTATTTTTAAGTCCTGCAAGTCCAGCAACTGTTGCTTTAGTGCCGAAGGAATCGGTTTGTGCGCAAGTAATTCTTGCTGTGTCAGGCCCTGCAATTCGTGCGGGAAGACCAGCCAATCGTCTGTGCTGTGCAAGAAAAAATCGGGCTGCATGCTGGTCTGGTTATTTTCCGGCTTGTAATAGGGCGTCGCAGTTTTTATCACGAGTGGTTCCGCGCAGATTACACGGATCTCATCCAGCACCTTGGCCATGCTCAGGCCTGAATCAAAAATGTCATCTACAAGCAAGACGGAATGGATGCCGCGCAATTGACTGGCAAGACTCTCCATACCCTGGACTTTGACTTCAGTACGCTTGCCGATATCGGAGTATGAAGATGTGCGGATGGCGAGGTGATTACAGGCGATACCTGCAAACTCGAGCACTTCCTGCATCACGATTGCAACCGGTGCACCCCCGCGCCATATCCCTACAATCAGCTCGGGCACGAAGCCGCTGGTGGCTACTTGTATTGCAAGCGCGAATGAATCCTGAAGTAATTGCTCTGCAGTGAGATAGCGTTTTTGCATAGGCGTGATTTTGCGCTTGTCAGCTGGCTGAAGTTGCAGCGTACGCTGGAAGAACAACAGAGTTAAAACAGAATAATAAATTCAACAATGGTGGACAGAATGCTTCCGTGCAAGTGAACTGGCGATTTATTCCTCGGGTGTTTCCGTGCCAGGCTCTCCGAGAACTCCCAATGTCAGAATATTCAGCCATGAACGCTTCTGTTCAATGACGGGCAGGTCAAACGAATAGGGTGTATCACTCCGCGTTGGCCTGCGCGTTGGAGCAAGAGGTGTATCTGTCTTGTTGGAACCGACAAGACCAAAACTCATTGAGTACAGGAATGAAGGATCGGTGATCTGGCTGGAAACAATGAAATTGCCGTTGGCATCAAGCGCGGGGCTATCGGGGTAATTCAATTTGAGAATTGCCAGTGATGCGTCGGCAAGGTCATTAAGACCAAGGCGCAAATAGGTTTCTACCATGATTTCCATAGCTCTGGGTATCGCAGGCGTGCTTTGATAATTTTCCACAACGTAGCGCGCACGGTTGAGTGCAGAAAGAAACGCCTGGCGTTCGATATAAAACTCGGCAACGCCTATTTCATAGGCGGCCAGCAGGTTACGCAGGTACACCATGCGCGCACGTGCATCATTGGCATAAGGTGAGTTCGGGTAGAGATTGAGCAGTTGTGAAAAATCGGCAAAGGAGTCGCGGGCTTTGCCGGGATCGCGCTTGCTCGGATCAGTTGGCAAGTAACGCCCGAGGATACGGGAATCTTCACTGTAGAAAGACATGCCTTTCATATAGTAGGCATAATCGATGTTCGGGTTGTCGGGATAAAGCCGGATGAAGCGGTCAGCGGTGGTGCGCGCCGCTTCAGGTTCGCTGTTGCGGTAATAGGCGTAGATGAGTTCAAGTTGCGCCTGCGCCGCAAAGCTGCCAAACGGAAACTGGGCTTCCAGTTGCTGGAAAATAGCGATAGAACGCGCCCAGTTGCTGGAATCAAGGGACTGCAAGCCGGCTTCGTAAACATCCTGTTCGAGCGAATCGGCGAATTCATTTTCGTCATCGGATGCACATCCGGTGAGCGCGAGAAAAACTATGAGCAAAATACTGTATAGAGACTTATTCACTTCAGACCACTGTATTAATTGATAGGCTTTGTATAATGCCGCACAGTTTACTACGTAAAGGGCAGAGCGAGAACCAAACGTAAGCGAATATAAGGTCAGCAGTCGCTTGCATTTCTCACTGTCTCACAATAGGGCCACTAGTAAGGGCCATCATCATGGCTGACAGCATGGCCAATAAAAAGCACTGCCAAACGGAAAATGCATGACCAAAAATATTGAATCAAGTCAGGTAGTAAGCCCAGATCAAAGCGGTTTGCGGCTCGATCAGGCTGCAGCTCAGCTGTTTCCCGAATATTCGCGGGCACGGCTTCAACAATGGATCAAGGACGGCGATCTGCGTGTCGATGGCCAGCAAGGCAAAGTCAAGGACAAGGTTTTTGGCGGCGAACAGCTAAGTCTGCATGCCGAGCCGGAAAACAGTGACCAGTACCAGCCCGAAGATCTATTGCTGAATATCATTCATGAAGATGATTCGGTACTGATTATTAACAAACCCGTTGGCCTTGTGGTGCATCCTGCAGCAGGTAACTACAGCGGAACCCTGTTAAATGGCCTACTGGCGTATTGTCCTGAGCTTGCTGAGCTGCCGCGCGCGGGGATAGTGCACCGGCTCGACAAGGACACCAGCGGCCTGATGGTGGTCGCCAAGACTCTGCAAGCACACCATGATCTTGTTGCGCAACTGCAACAGCGGACCGTGGCGCGGCATTACGAGGCGATTGTGCAGGGTGTGTTGACGGCAGGAGGCACCATTGATGCTCCAATTGGCAGACATCCGGTGCAACGCCAGAAACGCGCGGTGTCTGAAGGCGAAAGTGCACGCGAAGCGATCACGCATTACCGGGTAAAAACCCGCTTCCGCTGTCATACGCATGTCACGGTGCAGCTTGAAACCGGCCGCACACATCAGATCCGTGTGCATATGGCGCATCTCGGTTATCCCGTTGTCGGCGATCAGGTGTACGGTGGTCGTTATAAGCCACCGCGCGCTGCCGCACCGGAATTACTGGCATTTTTACAGCAGTTCAAGCGCCAGGCCTTGCATGCGCGCACTCTCGGTTTTTATCATCCCGAGACCACGATCTATGTTCAATGGGACGCACCGTTGCCGGAGGATATGCAGGAACTGCTGGCCCTGCTGGAACAAGATCGTGACTGAGCTTGCGCTCTATGAGCCGGCTATCTGCCTGCCCAAGGGCATCAAGGTGTTTGTTACGACCCGTTATGGCGGTTGTAGCCAGGGTCACTGGCAATCCTTCAATCTTGCCGGGCATGTTCAGGATGATCCGGCAGCCGTTGCCCAAAATCGCGTCTTATTGAGAGATCAGTTAATGCGCGCTACGGGCAGCGCTTCACTTGACCTGCAATGGCTGAATCAGGTCCATGGCACAAAGGTCCATCACGCACTGGCCCATATAACTGAACCACTCCCGCAAGCAGATGCGCTTTACACAACTGCAGTCAATCTGGTTTGTGGTGTGCTGACGGCAGATTGTCTTCCAGTGGTGTTTTGTTCGATGGATCGCGAGGAAATAGCAGTTGCGCATGCAGGATGGCGAGGACTCCAGAAAGGTGTGCTGGAAAATACGCTTGCCTGTTTCAAGGCTCCTGCGGCGCAAATTATCGCGTGGCTTGGTCCGGCGATCGGCCCGTGCCATTTTGAAGTGGGGAGTGAGGTCAGGGAAGCATTCCTGGCAGCTGCAGTTGCAGGGACTGCACTTGCAACTGAGGCAGCCTTTTCAGCGTCAGCACATGAGGGCAAGTGGTTCGCGGATCTGTATCAGCTCGCACGCATCCGCTTGCTTACCGCCGGCCTAATCCAGATCAGTGGTGAACCCGCCTGCACAGTTTGCAACAACACTACCTGGTACTCCTACCGCGATAGCCCGGTAACCGGACGTTTTGCGACTCTCGTTGTAAAGACCTGATTACTCTTCCCCAATAGTAAATTACTTGACCTTTATCAAGCTTACCCGCCAGTCATGACTTGAATCATGACAGTGCAGCCCCATTTAATAACCATTCAATTATTGGCAGGAAGAACTAAATGCGAATGGAGAAATTGACGAGCAAGTTACAACAGGCCCTGGCTGACGCGCAGTCGTTGGCGGTGGGCAAGGATCACAACTATATCGAACCGGCGCACCTCGTCAGTGTGCTTGTCGATCAAAAGGGTGGGTCTATTCGTTCGCTGTTGACGCAGACCGGATTTGATCTCGCAGCCGTACGTAAGGGACTCGACAAGTTGATCTCTGACTTGCCCGTGGTCACGAACAGCGATGGGCAAGTATCGATTTCGCCCGAACTGAACAAGTTGCTCAATCTGGCCGACAAACTGTCGCAGAAAAATCAGGACCAATACATCTCCAGCGAAAGCGTGCTGCTTGCTGCGATGCAGGACAAAGGTCCACTTGGCAAGCTGTTGAATTCGTTTTCAGTCAGCCCGAATGCGATGGAAAAAGCTATTGCCAACCTGCGCGGCGGAGCCTCAGTCAATAATCCAGAAGCCGAAGAAAGTTATCAGGCCTTGGAGAAATATACTGTCGATGTCACGGCAAGAGCCGAGCAAGGTAAACTTGATCCGGTTATTGGTCGCGACGATGAAATCCGCAGAACCATCCAGGTGCTGCAACGTCGTACGAAGAACAATCCCGTGCTGATCGGTGAACCGGGTGTAGGTAAAACTGCAATCGTGGATGGCCTCGCTCAGCGCATAGTTAATGGGGAGGTTCCTGAAGGCCTCAAAGGCAAGCGTATTCTCTCGCTCGACATGGGTTCATTGATAGCGGGTGCCAAATTCCGCGGTGAATTTGAAGAACGCCTGAAAGCAGTGCTCAGTGAATTAAGTAAGCAGGAAGGTTCCGTCATCCTCTTCATCGATGAGATTCATACGATGGTGGGTGCCGGC
>CAIYIP010000090.1 GCA_903926285.1 uncultured Gammaproteobacteria bacterium | reverse complement strand
CTGTTGCAGGAAGCCTGGTTTTGCGGGCTTCCGTTTTATGTCGATGAACGCGTACTTGTGCCTCGTTCTCCGCTCGCAGAATTGATACAGAAGCAGTTCCAGCCTCTATTGACTGCAACTCCCCAGCGTATTCTGGATCTTTGTGCAGGCAGTGGCTGCATCGGCATCGCCTGCGCACTGGCATTTCCCGAGGCAGAAGTTGTACTTGCCGATATTTCGCCGGAGGCACTCGAAGTCGCGCAAATCAATATAGATAAATATGATCTTGGCAAGCGCGTTACTTTGATCCGCGCCGATTTATTCGAAGGTATAAAAGGCGTTTTTGATCTGGTCGTAACCAATCCTCCCTACGTAGCCGAGGACGAGTACGCAGCGCTGCCTGTGGAATTTCATCGTGAGCCTGAGTTGGGCCTAGTTACAGGCAGGGAAGGTCTTGATATTCCGCTACGTATTCTTGCTGCTGCGGCGGAGCATATGACGTCTGAAGGAGTGCTGATTATTGAAACCGGTGCCACCTGGACATTGCTTGCGCAAAACTATCCTGAAGTGCCTTTTCTATGGCTTGAATTCGAGTTTGGTGGAGAAGGTATATGTATGCTGAAAAGGGAACAATTACAGCAGCAGACATGGAAATAGAATATTTAACTGCAAGAGGCTACTCGCTATGAAAAACCATGCGCTGGCGCCGGAAATTAGCCCGCCTGCAGTAACACTTTGCAAGCCTTTGCAGTATACTGCGCGCCTCTTTATAACCCTCTAATTTTCGGATTTTCCGAAAGATTCTGCTCATGGCTGGTAATTCCATAGGCAAGTTGTTTTGCGTTACCACATTTGGCGAAAGCCATGGTGAGGCTTTGGGCTGCGTGGTCGATGGCTGTCCCCCTGGCATGGCCCTGTGCGCTGCTGATCTGCAAGGCGATCTTGATCGGCGCAAACCAGGGACATCGCGTTTTACTACACAGCGCAGAGAAGACGATGAGGTTAAAATTCTTTCGGGTGTTTTTGAGGGAGTGACAACCGGTACACCAATCGGCCTTCTCATCGAAAATACTGATCAGAAAAGCAAAGACTACAGCAACATAAAAGATTTGTTTCGTCCTGCTCATGCCGATTACACCTACACGCACAAATATGGTATTCGCGATTACCGAGGTGGTGGTCGTTCATCAGCGCGTGAAACGGCTATGCGCGTAGCTGCAGGTGCAATCGCCAAAAAATATCTGGCAGAACAGCATGGCGTTCTGGTGCGCGGTTATTTATCGCAACTAGGTCCTATCAAGATAGAGACCGTTGACTGGAATGAGGTGCGCAACAATCCCTTTTTCTGCCCGGACGCCAGCAAGGTCGATGCCATGGAAACCTATATGGCAGCTTTGAGTAAAGAAGGCAATTCGATTGGTGCACGCATTACCGTTGTTGCGTCAGGTTTGCCAGTAGGATTGGGAGAGCCCATATTTGATCGCCTTGATGCGGAACTGGCACATGGGCTGATGAGTATAAATGCTGTGAAGGGTGTGGAGATTGGTTCTGGTTTCGACAGTGTGGAGCAGAAGGGTACTGAGCATCGTGATCTCATGAGCCCTGAGGGTTTTCTGAGTAACAATGCAGGCGGCATTCTAGGTGGTATCAGTACAGGTCAGGATATTGTGGCACATATCGCGCTCAAACCTACGTCGAGCATTAGAATTCCAGGACAAACCATTGATATAAATGGCAATGCAGCTGAAATTATTACCACTGGAAGACATGACCCCTGTGTTGGTATTCGTGCCACTCCGATAGCGGAAGCGATGATGGCAATTACACTTATGGATCACCTGCTGCGTCATAGAGCCCAAAACATGAACGTGGTTGTGACGACGCCGCAAATTGCGGCGCAAGCCAGCTCCGAGAAAAAGTAATATTTTTGTTTAAAGTAACCTAACTACTAATTGATATTTAAAGAGAAAGCTTATGTCAGGCTTAACCCTATACGACAAACTGTGGCAGTCTCATCTGGTGAAAGAACTGGATAATGGCACTGCGCTTATCTATATCGATCTGCAATACCTGCATGAAGTGACTTCGCCCCAGGCATTTGAAGGTCTGCGTCTCGCTGGCCGCAAGCCTTGGCGTGCTGGCGCGAATATGGCGACTCCGGATCACAACGTGCCGACTACCACTCATGAGCGCTCGCAAGGCGTGGAAGGTATTGTTGATCCTGTATCGAAAATCCAGGTGAAATTTCTGGATAGCAACTGCCTTGAATTCGGCATTGAGGAATTCGAGATCGATGATCCCAGACATGGCATTGTCCACATCATCGGACCTGAACAGGGTAGAACCTTGCCCGGCATGACCATCGTGTGCGGCGATTCCCATACTTCTACGCATGGTGCACTGGGCGCCTTGGCGCACGGCATCGGGACCTCTGAAGTTGAACATACAATGGCCACGCAATGCCTGGTGCAGCGTAAGGCGAAAAACATGCTGGTCAAGGTGAATGGCGCGCTTGGCGCAGGAGTTACTGCCAAGGATGTAATACTCGCAATCATCGGCAAGATCGGTACAGCTGGTGGCACCGGTTATACGATTGAATTTGGTGGCGAGGTTATTCGTTCACTTTCGCTCGAGGGTCGCATGACAATTTGTAATATGGCAATTGAAGCTGGTGCACGTGCCGGCATAGTTGCGGTCGATGAAAAAACCATCGAATACGTGAAAGGCAGACCATTTGCTCCCAAAGGCGCGGCATGGGAGCAGGCGGTTGTTGCCTGGCGCAACCTCGTCAGTGATCCGGATGCAGTATTTGATGCCGTGGTAGAAATGG
>CAIYIP010000089.1 GCA_903926285.1 uncultured Gammaproteobacteria bacterium | reverse complement strand
CCGTAACTCTTAATGGGTCAACCAAAGGACTAATGAATTCGAAGAGTGAAATTGTGCAAGTGAATAATCTGCCTGGCACGGTGGCAGAATTTATTGTTGTTGTCTGCTTCAGCGTGGCTGAGAGCCATAATCTCGCAAAATTTTTCCGTGCACTTCCAGCACATGCTGGCATGGCATTTGTGCTTGTCAGGCAGGAAGTTGAGCCGGTAAGTGAACAAAACGATGCTGCGCTCATCTTTGAACTACGCAACACGCTTGCAAGCTGTACTCAATTAGCATGCGTAAAGATAAGCTCCGGCCTGATCCCGCTCGCTGGTAAAATTTATCTGCATACTGCCAACAAGCGCATGGTAGTAAGCAATGGCAGATTCTACGAGGACACCGCAAATAACTTCGATGTTTCGCCCGTAGATAACTTGCTGGCTTCACTCGCCTCCGACCATAAGGATAGGGCCGCAGTCCTGGTGTTCGGCGCTGCCGCGGCTCCGGGCAATGGTCTTATTGCTATTCATGCCTCGGGTGGGATGGTCCTGACCCTGCAGGAACAGGGCCCGACCTTGCCGGCAAATGTCGCTGCCATAGTGCATTGCAGTGCAAGTTGCGACGAAATGCCGAGTTTGCTCCTGCATCTACTGCAAAATCCTTATCTATTGCTGCAGAAAACTTTTGGCAAGGATGCTCACCAAATCGACACCTTCGTCAGCAACGTATTGGGTTTGTTAAAAACGCTTTACGATGTCGATTTTCAGGCTTACAAACAGAGCACTGTGTTCCGGCGTCTGGAGCGACATACCAGAGCTGCCAGATTCAGCTCACTGGAAGACTATTTCACCCTCCTCTCGACAAATCGTGCGGAGCTGCACAGGTTGTATCTCGACCTGCTATTTGACTCCTCCGCATTTTTTCAGGATTCAGAGTTGCTGGCTCTACTGCGGAACACCTGGCTACCGCAGCTGCTGGAGCAGACCGAACATGAACCGGAACTCAGGATCTGGGTGCCGGATTGTGGGGGGGGACAAGAAAGTTACACACTCGGCATATTGCTGCTCGAGGCAATGGCAAGCAGCGGCGGTCGCCAGCAGCTCAAGATCTTCGCTACGTATATCAATGATGCCCAGTTGCAAATTGCGAGCGAAGGTGTGTATTTGGCAAGTCAGTTGCAAAACGTGCCACACCGCTTGCGTGACCGCTACTTTACCCTGACGGAAGACGGGCGTTTCAAGGTGACAGCTGACTTGCGCAACTGTATTCATTTTTCCCGCCATAGCCTGCTGACCGACGCGCCATTCAGCGAGATGCATGTTATCTCCTGTCGCACGCTACTTGGGTTACTGAATGCTGAAGCGAGCATAATTGCGCTGAGTTCTATGTCCTTTGCCTTGAAATTAAACGGCATTCTCATGCTGGGTGGCGGCGAAGCGCGGAGTGATGTATCGAAGGAATTCGAAAAACTGGAATCGGGCTGGAATCTCTATCGCAAGCGCAAAACTTTTTCATCAAGGCGCACGTTTGATCACGAAGGTTTTGTGAGGAGGGATTCGGGAACAAACCAGCACTGGGCACCAGGGATCAGCCGCATCTACGACATTTTGCTTAACCGCCATATTCCAGTGGGCGTGCTCATCGATGAACAACTCCAGGTGCTGCATATTTTTGGCAATGTAAATCGTTATCTGCACCCTGTAGTAGGCAGGTCGAGTAATGACCTCGCCGCCATGCTGGACAGTAAGGTAAAGGCTGCGGTTTTATCACTGATCTACAACTCGTTCAGCCGCAACGCCTCGCTGTCGGTGACAAACCTGCAGGCACAAATGGATGATAGACAACGCACCGATATCAACTCGGCGTTTATGGTTGATTCTGTCACCCACATCAAATACCTGGTGATTGCCTTTAATGATTCCGAAAACGACGCTGCGTCTGGCGCTTTCAGGCCCGCCTTGGCTGCCTCTGTTTCTGGGCACACAGACGAGTATGTCCAAAATCTCGAAAAGGAATTGCTGGATACGCGCAATTCACTGCAGTCGCAGATGGAACGGATGGAGGCTGTCAACAACGATCTGCAGGTGCGTAATGTCGAACTGGAGGCAGCGAATGAGGAGCTAGCCGAAGGCAACGATATACTCCTGAGCGAAGCTCAAGCGTTGCGACTGTTAAACACAGAGCAGCGTAATGTTAACGAGGGGCTTGATTATAAAGTCTGGGAGATGAGCGAGACCGCCGTCGCCATCCAGAATATTATGGCTGTGTCAGACACGATCATAATACTTACGGATGATCAGTTGCGGTTGCGGTTCTCCACCCCAGCTGCAATGGAACTGTTGCAGATAGGGCCCGAGCATATCGGACAGTCAATATCGCAACTGAGGTCCCGGATACTGGGTGATGACCTGCAGGATGTGATCAAGGTAGTACTGTCAGGAACAATGGATACAGGCCGGCACATCGTCACTGCGCAAGGTAATGTTCTGCATCGCAAGGTGAGCCCATACAATCGTAAACAGACTGCAGTCGCTGGTATCGCCATTGTCTTCCAGGATATCACTGGTCTGGCAATAGCCCAGGCAAGCCTGGTTGAAAATGAACAACGGATAAGAAGACTCATCAAGGACTCCCTGCAGCACATGATCTGGACCAAGGATCCGCAGGGCGTCACTACTTACGCCAATGCCTATCTATTGCACTATACGGGATTAAGTGCAGACGCTCTTAAGACGGACGGCGTCAACGTGGTCCATGCAGATGACAAGGCACCGCTATATGAGCAGTGGCAGTTGGCCTTCGCTACCGGCATCGGCTTCCAGCATGCCTGCAGGTTCAGGCGCCATGATGGCGTGTATCGCTGGTTCAGGCTCGACGCCGTACCCATGCGCAGCCAGAACGGCAGCATTTTTCAATGGCTGTGTTCATGCGTTGATATCCAGGATGACAAGGCCTCTGACGACCGGCTGATAAAACTTTTTCAGGATGCGCCGCTTGCTACCCTTCTGGTTGATACTCAGGGCACCATCAAGCAGATAAACCGGCGGGCACAGCTCTGGTTTGGCTACACGGAAACAGAACTGCTGGGCCAGGAAATTGAATTATTGCTGGAGACGTCCACGCCTGAAGAGTACAAATTTTACCTGCGCCAATACATGCAAAATCCGCAGTCGAGGGGCATGGGACTCAATCGTGTTCTCAAAGGATTGCGCAAGAGTGGCGAAACCTTTGGTGTGGAAATTGACCTCAATCCGGTTGAGTTCGCTGGCCAGCATTACCTTATGTTCTTCATCACTGACATCACACTCCAGATTCGGGCTGAGAAATATCTGGAGGACGTGAGCGGCTCGCTCGCACAAGTCATTAGAGAACAATCACAAGCGTTGTTCGAAAGTCAGCGGCGCCTGCAACTGGCTGCGCAGGCCGCAGACGTCGGCGTATTTGATTACGATCTCGCCACGAACCGCGTGACTTACGATCACAAGATGTTTGAGCTGCTCGGCATTCCGGTCACGCAGGATATGACAATACTGCCGGACGTCTGGCGTAGCTGCCTTGTCAAAGAAGATTTACCAGTGCAGACGCAACTCTTGCAGACAGTGGAGCGGGAAAATGTCAACTTGTGCAGCACCACCTACCGCATCCATCGTTACGACACCAGAGAGCTGCGTTATATCTCCAGCAATCGCAGAAGTGTGGTGGACGTCAGGGGCAAGGTGGTAAGGGTCGTTGGCGTCAACCGCGATATTACCGAAAGCACAAAAGTAGAGTTGGAACTCCGGGAGCTCACACTTTCGCTCGAAGCAAAACTCCGCATGCGGACGCAGGACCTCATCGCTTGCGAACATCGTCTGCACCAGGTGACCGACACATCCTCTGTACTCTTCTGGATAACGGATGTTTCGGGCAAACTCACCTGGGTCAACAAGATATGGGAAAACTGGACAGGCCGTGCCATGCAGAGTGAGCTTGATGGCGACTGGTCGAGTTTCATCCATCCGGAAGATCGCCCGCAGGTCATGGCGACTCTTCCTGCCTGCGTCGCGTGCGGCGAAAGTTTCAGCCTTGAATATCGTCTGCTGAACGCGCAGGGCATTTATGGCTGGATCTATCATCAGTGCTCACCGCTCTATAACAGTGTAGGTGAGGTAGAGGGTTGCTTAGGCACTTGTACCGACATCACCTGGCAGAAAGAGCATGCTGAAGAACAGCAGCGCATCGAGAAAAAACTTGAAGCAACCGCCAAGCTCGACAGTCTCGGCTTGATGGCGGGCGGTGTCGCGCATGACTTCAATAATCTGCTGACCGGCATCCTCGGCAATATCGAGCTTGCGCAATGGGAAGTAAATTCTGAACAGCCGATGCTGAAAACGGTATTGAGTGATGCGCGCACGGCAACACTCAGAGCGGCGGACCTGTGCAAGCAGATGCTGGCGTATTCCGGCAAGGGTCAGTTCCTCACGGAAAGCTGCGACGTAAATGCAATCGTGCATGAAACGCTGCACTTCATCAGTAGTTCGATCAAGCATGAAGTTAAGGTACTCGTACATCCTGATGAAGATATTCCCTCCATCATCGCCGACAAAGTGCAGTTGCAGCAGATCATCATGAACCTGACTATCAACGCGGCTGAATCCATCACTGACAAGGGTGTGGTTATTATCAGAACCGGCATCACCAACCTGGATAAGGAAAGCGTCAATGCGCTGGTGGGTGCTGATACTGAGCATCAGGAGGCCGCGATATTTATCGAGGTGAGAGATAACGGCATAGGTATGACGCCGGAAGAATTAAGCCATGCGTTCGAGCCTTTCTACACCACCAAGTTTGTCGGCCGCGGCCTCGGCCTCGCTGCAGTGCAGGGTATTGTGAAGGGTCACGGCGGTACGCTGGTGGTCGACACCACAAAAGGCAAGGGCACGCTGATGCGCGTTGGGTTGCCGGTGTGCCGGGTCCCGAAGGCTAGCTCACAGGGTGCACCGAGCAATAAGGAGTTTGGCTGGGAAAGCAAGATTCTTGTTGTCGACGATGAGGAAATTGTCGCGCGTACCCTGCATCGCTACTTGGAACATATGCGTATACCTTCCGACTATGT
>CAIYIP010000088.1 GCA_903926285.1 uncultured Gammaproteobacteria bacterium | reverse complement strand
GCTGCTGGTTTCGTGTTTCCGTTGGACCTCGGCGCGCGCGGCACCTGCAATATCGGCGGCAACATCTCGACGAATGCCGGGGGCAATCAGGTACTGCGTTTTGGCATGACCCGTAATCTGGTGCTCGGACTTGAAGCGGTATTGGCCGACGGTACCGTGATTACCTCGCTCAACAAAATGCTGAAGAACAACGCGGGTTACGATCTCAAGCATCTGTTCATTGGTTCGGAGGGCACTCTGGGTGTTGTGACGCGTGCAGTGCTGAGGCTGTTTCCGCGTGCACAAAGCCGTTGCAGTGCGTTGATGGCGGTGGAAACTTTCGAGGGTGTGATCAGCCTGCTGCATAAACTGTCGCGCGCCTTTGGTGGTGGCTTGAGTTCGTTCGAAGTGATGTGGCACAGCTACTACCACTTCATCACCGATAATGTGCAGAACGTCACTTCGCCTTTCACTGCGCGGCATCCCTTGTATGTGCTGGCAGAGCTTGAAGGTTCTGACACTGAACGTGATCAGGCTGTGTTTGAAAGTGCCCTGGGCAGCGCAATGGAAGAGGGGTTTGTGGTAGATGCAGCAATTGCTTCATCCGGACGCGAGCGCGAGGGGTTCTGGAAAATTCGCGACGGCGTTGCCGAGATTGGCGCTTTGATCAAGGCCGGGGCAAATTTCGATGTGAGTGTGCCGATCTCGGTGATGCAGCCTTTCCTGCACACCATTGAACAGGAACTCATGGCAGCGATGCCTGCCTGCAAGATGCTGGTGTTTGGTCATGTCGCCGATAGCAACCTGCATTTCATCTGTTACACGGGCAGCAAGGACGACGTCAAAAACATCTACGAAATTGTGTATCGTATTACAGGACAATTCAAAGGTTCGGTTTCAGCCGAGCATGGTATCGGTGTGCAGAAACTCAATTATCTTGCTTATTCACGCACTGCAGAAGAAATTGCGTTGATGAAAGTGTTGAAGCAGGCGATGGATCCGCAGGCAATTCTGAATCGCGGAAGAGTGATTGCTGAGGATTGACGTGGAGCCGATAAATCAATGCGCTATGGCAAAGACTACCAGGGCAGCATTACAGCGTTATTGCTTTTGATCTCACTTGAAAGCGCGGCCTCGCCGGGCAGCATGTCATTGCGCGACAGGATATAGGCCAACAGATCTGCATGCTGATCGGGGGTAAGCGACATCACATTGTCCGGTGGCATTTTTTCAACCATAAACTGCTGCAGTTCGCCGAGGCTTTTACCCTGCCATTTGGCGCGAAAAAAACTGCCACGCAGCGGCGTGCCGAACTGGCCGTTTGCAAGACTCGAGCCGTGGCAGATCTGACACACTTCCTTGTATTTGGCCTTGCCACTTTCGACCTGCGCTGCGGTGAAATTGATACTGGTCTGCGCGTGTATTGGTGCATTGACCAGAACTGCGCAGGTGGTAACTGAAGACAATAACCTGATCTTGCGCAGAATATTCATGTGCTCGTCGTTCAGGCCGTTACTGCAGTCGGCGTCTGCAACAAATTGCTGGTATAACTGAGTATCCAGCGGCGGATGACAATTCCGGCCAACACATTACCAAGCGCAGCGCCGAGGAACAAACCGGTAATGCCGCCAAGCATGTTGCCGATCAACGCTAGCGGTACATAGAACACAAAGAAACGCAGCAGACTAGTAAGCAACGCATTGCGCGGTGCATGCAGTGCATTGAACGATGAGGCACTCAACACGACCATACCCTGAAAGGCATAAGACGCCGGCAGTATGCGGAGCACCAGTGTGATGACGGCTTGCACCTCAGGGTCCTGCGTGAAAATCAAGGCAATCCAGGGTGCAGTGATCGCAACCAGTATGTACAAGCCAAATTGTAATAACAGCACAAAATTAAGCGACATGCGCAAGCCTTGCTGCACTCGTTGATAGAGATGCGCGCCAAAGTTCTGGCTGATGAAGGGCGGCACGCTCATCGACATGCCGAGCACCACAATCATGATGAAGGCTTCAAGACGGCTGACCACACCAAACGCCGCGACTGCATGGGTGCCATAAGTAGCAAGCGTGGTTGTCAGTACAGCGGTTGCCAGGGGTGTAATCATGTTGGCCAGTGCGGCGGGGCCAGTAATCTGCAGCAGCTTTTTCCACGAGGTCATGAGTTGATTCCACTGGGGTAGCACAAGGCTCAGCAGTTTTTCCCTGCTGCAGAGGAAGTAGCAGATCACCACGATGGTCAGCGCAAAGGTGATAACCGTTGCCAATGCGGCTCCCGCAATACCCATGCCGGGGATTGGGCCCAGGCCAAAGATAAACAAGGGATCGAGCAGCGCATTGACCACGGCGCTGGCCGACATCAGCTTGCCATGCAGTTTGGCATTGCCACTCGCGCGAATCACCGCAGTACCCGCAAACTGCATGAGCTGTAGCGGCATGCCGATAAACCAGACGATCATGTACGAGCGAATCAGCGGCATGTGTTCGGGGCCGGCCCCCATCAATGGAAAAATCAGATCAATCGACGCTATCGACGGGATGATCAGCAGGATTCCGACCAGCAGGCCCATCGACATACTGGCAAAGGTCATTTCCTGTACTTGCAACGGATTTTTGCTGCCGATGGCTTTGCCCACCAGCGCCGAAGTGCCAATGCCGAGGCCGACACCAAAATAGGTAATCAGAATTGTTGCGGGAAACGTAAAACCAAGTGCAGCGAGTTGGTTGGTGCCAAGCAGGCTCACAAAATAAGTGCCGGCGAGGTAGTACATTATGACGGCAATAGCACCGATGGTGGTGGGGACTGCTGTGCGGTAGAGCGTACTTCCTACTGGGTCATTGAGAAGGTCAGGCTGGCGTGATTTGGACGCTGTGGATGGAGTGATCAAAAACGTAATCCATAAAGGTCGGTGGGATGATCGCCGCCGCATTCTAGCAGAGTAGTCTCAACTAACAACTAGCTTGGAACACTACAATCGACAACTGTGTGACAGCTGTGTCACAACGGCCGCATGTCACATCAGAATGGAATAGTTTCACTTTATTGCGCAGCGTTCTGCCTTGCTTTATTGCTGCATAATGTTATTGCTGTGGTGTCGGTAAATGCTGCACTAAACAGGAGCCTCACCGTCAACAATAGTACGGTACATGTCGCGCTGGTAACCGTCGTAATCGTTGTATGCCTTGTGTACACAGATGCGGTTATCCCAGATCACGAAGGTGCCGGGAGACCAGCGTAAACGGCAGCTGAATTCTTCGCGCGTGACATGTTTGCCGAGAAAGGCCAGTAGCGGTTTGGCTTCTTCCTCCTCAAGGCCCTGGATGCCGAGGCTGTATACCTGATCCACATAAAGGCTTTTCTTGCCGGTTTCAGGATGCGTCCGGACCAGCGGATGAAAGGAGCCATCCGAGATGCGCTGCTGGTCCATGGAGAGTTTGATTTCGCCGACTTGCTGGCTGCCATCGGCGTTGGTGCGCACGTTGACGCGCAAGACTTCGCGTGCAGAGAAGTGGATGCGCAGATCTTTAATCAGATCCTTCATGAGCGGGCTCAGAAAATCATAAGCCACTTCGGTATTACACCACCAGGTATCACCACCGTACGGGGGAATCACGCGGCCATACAAGGTGCTGACTGCGGGCGGACGCTCGAGAAATGGCGAGTCGGTATGCCAGCCGTCACCAAACACGCGATTTACCACCGTGCTGGCTTCCTTCAATAAACGCTGCACATTGGGGTGGCCCGGAATACCCTTGGTGTAGGCATCAGTACCAAACGCACCGAAGCGCTGCGTTAGTGCTTCCTGATGCTCGATCGTGAGGTCCTGGTTGCGAAAATAAATCATCTTGTAGCGGTGCAGGGCAGACTTTACCTGTGCGAACTCTGCATCAGTAATCGTCGCAATGTTGACACATTGAATTTCCGCACCCATTGCACTGGCAAGCGGAATGGTTTTGATCAGGGTATAGCCGTTGGCTTTGTCGTCGAAATAAGAAGGAGGGTAAAGTTGCATCGGAGTTTCCAATTTAGTTATTGTTATCCTGGAATCATAACCCAGCGTTTCAGGCTTGGTAAGCCAGCGTACATGTTAATATGCGCCAGCTTTTGGGTTCAGAGGAAGCCGTTATGAAAAAAATTCTTGGTGCAATTGTGCTGCTCCTGTTGGTGGTCGCTGGCGGCTTGTATTACCTCTATAGCAATATGGATCGCCTGGCGAAGCAGCAGATTGAAATTTCCGGCACAGAAGCTATG
>CAIYIP010000087.1 GCA_903926285.1 uncultured Gammaproteobacteria bacterium | reverse complement strand
CCCATGACCGACAGTCCTTTTATCGCCCCCATCGCTTTCGCGTTTGCCTGGATGCCTATTACCTGGCTTCGAGCAGCTTATGGCAGCAAAAGTCCCTTTTTCAGACGTCGACTGGCACAAGCAACGCCACATACAGGTTCCCCCCATGTTCCAGAAAATGATGGATAAAAAAAGGGTGCTGATGTGCACCCTTTTACATTGAACTATGGTTAGACCAATTGCTGTTATTCAGCAATCTCAAACGCCAGCAGCACATTGCCAGGGCGGCCAACAAAACCTGCATTGCCCGAAAGCATGTAGACCATGCCACCAGCGACTACTGGTCCGGAACCATCAAAAGAAGCACCGTTTGCTTCAACACCATTGTTGGTCTCGAACATCTGATTGGCATCGAAGGTCCACAACACTTCTCCTGTCTTCGCAGCATAGACGCGCATACCACCATCTTGCGCACCAGAAAATACCGCGCCTGGGATAGCAGTGACAGCAGCAGATTGCGTGGTACCACAACCTGGGCCTTCGGCACACAAAGATGTCTGCGGTGGTGTGTACCAGCGCTGCTCGCCGGTTTCGACGTTGATGCCATGAATCCCACCAGTCAGCGCAGCGCGATAACCACCAACTGCAACGAACGCTATGCCATCTGCAACTGAGGCTCCCCACACACCACCAACCGGGCTGCCATCACCCGCTTTGTACTGCCAGACAAGCTCGCCGTTTTGGGCGGGATCAAGTGCATACGCCATGCCGGATTTTTGCGGAATAACCAGAAGTTCACGGCCCGAAGGGCCTGTCGTCAGGATTGGTGAAGCGGAAAAATCAAAGTCAGGAGCAATCGCACCCGGGCAATTGGAATTGGGCGTAGCGGGATTACAGCCGCCTATCCAGGCATCGTCCGGGGTCAACTGTTTTGCCCATACAAGCTCGCCTTTATCAATCGTAAGCGCAATTACCGCATCAGCTGTAGGTGGCGTCGGTTCTGCGTAGGCATTGCCAGTGGCCGCATAGATGAGTCCGCGTTTTGCATCGATCGTTGGTGCACTCCAGATACCAACACCTGCAGGTCCAAAAAGTTCCGCACCATTGGCACTCTTGCCCCGGGGTTGTGGTTCGGGAACTGTATAGAATTTCCAGATGACCTCACCCGTCGTTGCATCAAGGGAAGAAACACTGCCGCGGAAAGTGCAGCACGAGTAATCCGGATTGGACGCTGTGTTTTCTTCCGTTACACCCGTCATGGGAACGTACAGTCTGCCCTCGTGCAAAGTTACGGAACCAGTGCCGCGTACGGCAGAATGATCTTCAACACGTGTCACCCAGATCAACTCGCCGGTTTGAGCATTCACAGCATAGGCATTGGCCATAATGTCGACGAAGTAAACTGCGTAACCCATGCCGCCATCGGCCAGGGCAATCTCGCCTACTGATAAGGCACTGCGAATTCCTGCGCGTGGCAAATAGCTCCAGTACGTACAGCCACTCACAGCATCGAGTGAATACAGGGCTCCAGCGCGATTACCAACAAAAAGTCGACCTGCAACTACCGCGGGCTGACCGCGCGGCTGGCCTTCACCTGGCAGACCATACGCCCATTTGAGCCGTAGTTTTGGCACATCTGCAGCTGTTATGCCGCCATCTGCTGCATAACGCGAATTAGTGGTATCAGAACCCCAGCCGTTCCATGTGGGGCTCTGGGCGGGATCAGTCATGGGCGGATTACTGGTGCACAAATTCGTGGTGATGCGTAAAGGCAAGTCGATGACATCACGATTGGTTAAATATTTTGCCAGAGCACGTTTTTCAATATCAGTCATTCCAGTAGCTTGCAAGCGCATTTCGCCATCAGTAATTGCTGCGTAAACTGAATTGGGCGCGAACAATGCCATGTCAGCCCGGCTAGGTGTGTGCGCATTGGCCTCGGGATCTGGATTTAAATGACATGACGCACATCGCGCATTAAAAAACGCTTCGCCATCCTGTGCCCACACCGACTGGCCATAAGCCAGCAGCAACGCAAACAGCAACCTCAAGGATATCTGCATATGAACTCCATAATCATCAGGTTTATTCAGGACCGGTGGGCTGTATCGCTTGTTAGCTACGAGTACGTTGGGCCCTTGAATAAAA
This sequence comes from uncultured Gammaproteobacteria bacterium, assembly GCA_903926285.1. Lineage (GTDB taxonomy): Bacteria > Pseudomonadota > Gammaproteobacteria > Pseudomonadales > Pseudohongiellaceae > CAILUG01. Next base: position 480 of record CAIYIP010000087.1, on the reverse strand, counting down.
CCCCAGTTGCTGCGCAACCGGGGTCTGATTCAATGCTTTGATTTTCGACAAGTATTGTCGTGTTAGCGCGGGACCGCATTCGCATATACACGAATGACAGCAACGTCAGACCAACCGCCAGGACCATGATCAGCGCCAGGCTGTAAGTCGGTGAACCCGATTTCATCAACACGGCTCAGGTCAAGAGTATCGACAAGGTTGCCTTTGGTAACGCCGGTTTCAGTATTGAATGATATCCAGTTGACTTCCTGAATCCTGAATTCCTGGAACAGGAAGTCAGCAGTCTGACCGAGCTCATAGTCACCGATGTAAGTTGTGCCATCGGCCAGTTTTATAAAAGGATGGATCTTGTGGAAGCCTGAGGTTTTGCTCTGCACCATGATGCGGGCAGAACCGGTGAGGTCGGCAAAAGAATCCTTGTGCCGCAGCGCAAATGTACAACCGGCTCCACATAGGCCCGACCAAGTGTGGGTTGGATTG
>CAIYIP010000086.1 GCA_903926285.1 uncultured Gammaproteobacteria bacterium | reverse complement strand
GTTGCTGACAAGTGGCGCAAGCAGTGTAGTCACTACGGTGTTATCCACTATCTCCTGTAATAGCCGCTCAGTCGGGCTTAACTGTATCTCAAGCAACCGGAGCGTATAGTTGTCGAGGTTGGCGAGTTCTGCCGCAGCTGCGATCGCATCATCAAAGCTGCCGAGATTATCAACTAGCCCTTGCTCAAGGGCATTTTCACCAGACCAGACCTGGCCCTGTGCTACCTGGTCGACGGCTGCTTCCGTCATATTGCGGGCTTGCGCAACCAGGCTGATAAAACGTGCGTAGCCATTTTCCACTGTCAATTGCAGCGAGCGTTCCGCTACGGGTGGCAGGTTGCGGCCAACCGTCGCATAACCGGCGAGCTCCGTGGTGCCAACGCCATCAGTGTAAACACCTATCTTGCTCAGTGATTTTTCAAAAGTCGGGTATATGCCGAAGATACCGATGGAGCCTGTAATTGTGGAAGCGCTGGCCCATATCTGGTTGGCAGGAGTTGCAATCCAGTAACCGCCTGATGCGGCCACGCTGCCCATCGACACAACAAGCGGCCGTCCGGTGGCTTTGAAAGCCTCGAGTTCGGCACGTATGATTTCAGAAGCGAAGGCACTGCCACCCCCGCTGTCGATGCGCAGGACAAGAGCCTTGATGTTGTCGTCGTTGCGAGCATCGCGAATTATTGCACTGAGTGTATCGCCCCCTATGGCACCGCGAGGAGCTTCGCCGTCAGTAATGTTTCCGGTTGCGACGATAATGCCAATCGTATCGAAACCCGGAACAAGAGGGCGAAGCTTTTTCTGTGACTGCACATATCCCGTGTAGCCAACACTCGGATACCCTTCATCCCGAATACCGATTTTGCTGCGCAGGTATTCGATGCTGTTGTCGCGACTTTCAGTGCGATCCACGAGCCCGGTCTGCAAGGCCAGTTGTGCGGCATCTCCGCCATACAGAGCGAGTTGCCGATCCTGGCTGTTGATGTAGTTATCAATCACACTCGGCTCAAGATTACGCAAGCTAGCGATGTCGTTTACGTAGAGCAGCCACAGGTCAGTCAGTAATTCGGTGTAATTAGCCTTGGCTTCCGGCGACATATCGTTGCGGTCAAAAGGCTCCACTGCCGATTTATAGGCTCCAACCCGGAAGATATGGACGTTAACACCCAGTTTATCGAGTGCTTCCCTGAAGTAGTTTTGCCAGGCACTGAAACCTTCAAGATCAACCGAGCCATAGGAATTGAGCATGATTTCATTAGCGTGCGCGGCCAGATAGTACTGGCTCTGGCTGAAGGCACTTCCTACTGCGTAAATGACTTTGCCTTTTGCCTTAAAGGCATCCATGGCACGCCCGACTTCCTGCAATTGACTTAAACCACCACCTGCAAACAAGTCGGTCAATAACACCATCGAGTTTATGCGGTCATCGTCTGCCGCAATATTGATTGCATCAAGTACATCCTGCAGCAGCACTTCGCCAGTGCCAGCGGTACTGGTATTGCCACTGATTATCTGTTGAATAGGGCTGATGTAGGACTTCTGTTCAACCAGGATCCCTTCTGGATTCAGCAACAGCGCAGCGTCCTGAGGGATAACCAGAGCAGGTTGGCCGATAAAGACTCCTGCCACTATCAGCACGATGAGCAGAAACAGCAGGTTCAACACTACCGACCGGAAATAGCGGAATATGCTTAGCAAGGCCAAAAAGAACCTTACGATGGGGTTGGTGGAGCGAGCCATTTATTACTCCTTTGCTACCAGGCGTTTTTGCGTTTTAAGGCTGAATATAACCGCAGTAAACAGCAGGACACAAAACAGGGTGGTGATGATGCCGATGATGTGGATAAATAACAGCGGCGTGAAAATTTGCAAAATTCCCTGCAATAAATAGAACAAAACAAGAAAGCCCAGCCATTGCAGGCTGCGCGGTTTGTTATGCAACAAACCGGGCAGAGTCACCAGCAAGGGCAGGGACTGCATCAGCCATAAGCCGATACTGCTGTCGGTCACGAATACTGGAATAACAAACAACACCAGAAGTCCAAGACAGCAAACTAAAATCAAGTGATGAAATTTCAGATCAGTAAAATTTGCCATCAACTTGCAACCGGGCGCAGTGCAAGCGCGAATGTCGCCAGGCGTTGGCCGAGTGCCTGACATAACTGCTTTTCATGTTCGGACAAGGGTTTGCCAGTTGCTCCGGCGTGGTGGGATGGCCCGTAGGGAGTGCCGCCACTTTCCGTGTGATGCAAGGCTGTTTCGCTATAGGGCAGGCCACAAAACACCATGCCATGATGCAGCAGGGGCAGCATCATGCTCAGCAAGGTGCTCTCCTGACCGCCATGAAGTGATGCTGTGGAAGTGAATACACCCGCCGGCTTATTGATCATGCTGCCGCTGAACCACTGTGCGCCAGTGCCATCAAGAAAATATTTCATGGCCGCAGCCATGTTCCCAAAGCGCGTAGGGCTGCCCAATGCCAGCCCGCTGCAACCCGCAAAATCGTCTTCTGTGCAATACACTGCACCTTGCGCCGGGATCGCTGGTGCAGTTGCTTCGCTAACGGTAGATACCGGTGGCACGGTTCTAATGCGGGCGTCTATACCCTCGACCTTTACCACGCCACGCGCGATGTGTTGTGCCATATCAGCAACTGCGCCGCTGTGGCTGTAATAAAGAACAAGAATGTAAGGCTGACTCATGACAATAGTTCCAGGATTGCTTCGGGTGGTCGTCCTACAACTGCGTGTTTGCCGCACACAGCAATGGGACGTTGGATAAGACGGGGATCCTCAACCATGGCTTTGATTAATTGCGCTTCGCTTAGCGCAGGATTGGCGCGATGCAATTCTCGATAAGCAGGTTCGGAGGTGCGCAGGGGTTCATGCGCGGTCATGCCCAGCATTGCGAGCGGGTGCTTCAATTCCGCTTCTGCGGGTGGCGACTTTATATAAAGTCGCCCAACAGGAACAATGCCGGCGTGTTCCAACCAAGCCAGGGCTTCTCTAGACTTGGCGCAGCCCAGATTGTGATACAAGGTGATTTGTGGCATAAGACTTACATAGCCTGAAGTGGTGAAAACATTGTTGCAATTGTGACAGGGAAGGGCAATCCGTCATGTATCAAACTGCGCTAAAAACACTATTCCGCTTTATCCCGTTCGTCTGGCATAACTTTCAGCAAAATCGTTGCCTGGAAACTGCCAAGTCCCTCACGTATACCAGTCTGTTTGCGTGTGTTCCTTTTATGACGATGTTGTTAGCTATCTTGTCTGCTTTCCCCTCGTTCCAGGTGTTCGGGAACCAGATTCAAAACATGATTTTTACCCACTTGCTGCCGAGTTCAAGCAGTGAACTTGCGGGCTATATCAGTGAGTTTGCCACGCATGCGAAGAACTTGACTTGGGTAGGAGCCATCATGCTGCTGGTGACAGCCTACCTGATGCTCGAAAACGTGGAAGGCAGTTTCAATAACATCTGGGCAGTCAGTGAACAGCGCAAAGGCTTGTCCAGTTTCTTGCTGTACTGGAGTGTGCTCAGTCTAGGCCCCTTACTGCTGGGCATAGCGTTTGCCATCAGTTCCTACGTTACCTCACTTGAGCTATTTACAAGATTCACGGCTATATCGGACCTGATTGGCGCGAGCTCAGTGCTACTGGAGTTATTTCCCACTGTATTGACCATTGGCGCCTTTACGCTGCTGTTTGTAGCTGTGCCCAATAGTGCCGTAAGAATACGCGATGGACTGATTGGCGCTGTGGTGGTGGCAATCGCCTTCAAGATAGTGAAGTGGGTTTTTGCAGCTTTTATCGCGCAGGCGAGTTATCAATTTGTGTATGGGACCTTTGCCGCAATCCC
>CAIYIP010000085.1 GCA_903926285.1 uncultured Gammaproteobacteria bacterium | reverse complement strand
TTGCAGTCACCACAACAGGCTGCTGCGCTGCTGCTGCAGGTGATTGAAAGTGCCGATGCCGGTCTTTCGGGCCGCTGCTTGGCCTGGGACGGCAGCGTGGTGCCTGCGTAAGCCGGCCGGCCCTGGCAGGGAATCACGTTCGCTCTAACTGTGTGCTGCCATGTCGCGCCAGCGGCTGCCCAGAAATTAGTTGCTAGTTGACTGTTGCTGACGGACGCGAGTTCGTTCTGCGGGAAGTCTCTGTCTTCCCGGTTGGGGGGAAACCGGTGGAAAGGGGGAGGAGCAGGATATTGGCACCGACGCAGTTGCCACACCCCTGGCTCATTCGCGCTTCGAAACAATGCTGGGCGGCAAAACGAATTTATTTGGTTGGCCCAAAACTCTCCGCCAGCGGAAAGTTACCGGCATAGGGCGGCCAGTTTGGTACAGGGCGTGTTGGTGGTACGTAATACATCGCTGTGTAGAGGCCACGCAGTTTGCCACCATCCATGTAGAACACGTCGCAGAAATGATTCCGGCGCTTGCTGTGGCCGGGCTCGCGGACGAAAAGAGCTGAGGCAACTACGACCTGCTGTTCCACATCCACTACATGCCAGCGTCGCGCAGTAATATTCTGCACATTGAAGGTTGAGCTGCCGGAGCGACAGTCACTCAGGCCATCGAGGCCTCCGTCATTGATACGTTCTGGTGGCAGCGGATTACCGACAGTTTTCTGGCCATTCTCTTCACGGTAGCAGCCCGGGTGTGCTGCGACGATGGCGGGATTGCGGTCGACTATGTAGTCCCAGTAGGAATTGGTGATGTAGGTCAGTTCTTCTCGTGTGCTGCGTTCTGCAGTAGGCACAATTCTGTCGAGCGGAGGATTGCCAGTGGTCAGGTAGTCTGCATCCCACAGCGTACCGCCGGGAGTGCTATCAACACCTGGGTCACTTTCGCGGCCGACAAACCATTCGGCTTCGGTAATCTCGCGGTTTTCGATGTGAATGCGGCCGGCAACCACGGCGCGAACGCCGCTTTCCTCGATGATGCCGTAGTAGGCAGCATTGTGCGTGATCTCATCAAAGTACTGGCGCTGCATGGCGCCAAGAGCTGTCGCAGTCTTCCAGAGACCTTCTCCAGCGGGCTGCACGTTGTCGTTTTCGGTGTGGCGATAGATTGATGCCAGTGGTGCGTCGGTCGGCGCATGACTTACCAATGCTGCCAGGTAGTCGTCGAGGGTCTCCTTCATGCAACTGCGGTCACAGTCAGTCTGGCTCATGGCCGGCTGGCTTAAACTGAGCAGGATAGTGGCGATGCCGGTTAATCTGACAAGCAGCGAAGGAGATGCGAGTGACATGGAGGCCTCTGGTCTAAATTTTCTGATTATTGTTATGGTGAGGACGGGACGGGATGATTTTCTGTGTTAGCCCGTTTTGATGCAAGCTATATGGAGCTGTGGCATTAGATACGTATCTTGAAAGCGGACAAAAGCTCGTGCTTTTCGGTATCATCCCCACTGTTTCCTAAATTGGTATTAGGGGTATTTATGACAATCCTGGCAATGGCCAGTCTCGATCTGAACAACAAGCGCGTACTCATTCGTGAAGATCTGAATGTGCCGGTGAAAGGCTCCTCAATTGTGAATGATGCCCGCGTGCGGGCCGCACTTCCGTCCATTAAATTAGCCTTGGAAAAGGGCGCAAAAGTCATGTTGATGTCTCATCTGGGGCGGCCAAAGGAAGGTGTGCCGCTTTCAGAGCAACCTGATTCTGCCATGGCGCCGGTTGCAGCACATTTGAGCAAGTTGCTTGGACAGGAGGTCAAAGTAATGCCTCAGGATTTCGCGGCTGCTGCTTCGCTTAAGCTTGTGCCCGGACAGTGTGTGATGCTCGAAAATGTCCGCATAAATGTTGGTGAGAATGCCAATGCAGATGATCTCTCCAAATATTACGCAAGCCTTTGTGATGTTTTTGTAATGGATGCCTTCGGCACTGCACATCGTGCCCAGGCCAGTACTCACGGTGTTGCCAAATTCGCAGATATAGCTTGTGCTGGTCCCTTGCTGGTTGCCGAGCTTGATGCGCTTGAGAAAGCTTTGAGTAAACCTGTACGGCCACTTGTTGCGCTGGTAGGCGGCGCGAAAGTATCCAGCAAATTGCAGGTGCTTGAAGCGTTGGCTGAAAAAGTGGATGCGCTGGTTGTTGGTGGCGGTATCGCTAATACCTTCCTGGCCGCTGCTGGCAAGCCGGTCGGCAAATCCCTTTGTGAGGCGGACATGATAGAGTGTGCACGTAAAATCATGGCCAAGACCCACATTCCGCTGCCCGTGGATGTGGTGGTAGCAAGCGAATTCAAGGAAACAGCTGCACCGACCGTCAAGCTCGTGGATGATGTTGCTGAGGATGACATGATCCTGGATATTGGGCCAAAGTCAGTCGCAATGCTCGTGGAAACAATAACCAGTGCGCGCACCATCCTCTGGAATGGACCTGTCGGTGTGTTTGAATTTCCGGCTTTTGCCAAAGGCACTGAAGCTGTCGCCAGAGCCATAGCTGCGAATACAGGATTTTCAATCGCAGGCGGCGGTGAGACGATTACAGCCATTGAAAAATATGGCATTGAAGACCAGATTTCCTACATCTCAACCGGCGGCGGCGCCTTCCTGGAATTTGTGCAAGGGGATGTACTGCCGGCAGTGGCAATACTCGAAGAACGCGGCCGCTTAGCCTGTAGTAAAGAATCAATAACCACTTAAATGCAGAAATAAAGTTAATCAAAGGATATTAATCATGGCACTTATCAGCCTTCGCCAGTTACTGGACCACGCTGCGGAACATTCCTACGGTGTTCCCGCTTTCAACGTCAACAATCTGGAGCAGGTGCGCGCCATCATGATGGGAGCGGACGAAGTAAACAGTCCTGTTATCCTGCAGGCGTCGGCCGGGGCGCGCAAATATGCGGGCTCAAATTTTCTCAAACATATGATTGAAGCGGCGATTGAGGAGTTTCCCCATATCCCCATTGTGATGCATCAGGACCATGGTGTTTCTCCTCCAATATGCCAGCGTTCGATCCAACTCGGTTTCTCTTCCGTGATGATGGACGGTTCGTTGGGCGAAGATGGCAAAACACCGACGGATTATGATTACAACGTAAAGGTAACCCGGCTTACTGTAGCCATGGCCCATGCTTGTGGCGTCTCTGTTGAAGGTGAAATAGGTTGTCTCGGCTCGCTGGAAACCGGCATGGCGGGTGAAGAAGATGGCATCGGCGCTGAAGGTAAGTTGTCGATGCATCAAATGCTGACAGACCCGGAAGAGGCGGCACGTTTTGTTGCTGATACCCAGGTTGATGCTCTTGCAATTGCCGTGGGCACAAGCCATGGCGCTTACAAGTTCAGTCGTCCACCTACTGGCGATATTCTTTCAGTTGATCGTATCCGTGAAATTCATAAACGCATTCCCAATACGCATCTTGTGATGCACGGTTCGTCCTCAGTGCCACAGGAATGGCTAGCTATCATCAATGAGTTTGGTGGGGAGATGGGCGAAACCTATGGCGTGCCGGTTGAACAAATCCAGGAAGGGATTCGTAATGGTGTGCGGAAAGTGAACATCGACACGGATCTTCGCCTTGCTTCTACCGGAGCGGTGCGCAAGTTCCTGGCCGAAAACAAATCAGAATTCGATCCGCGTAAATTTCTTGCGCCAACTATCACAGCAATGAAAAGCATCGTTGTAGATCGCTTGCAGGCTTTTGGCACTGCTGGTCAAATATCGACGATCGGCAAGATATACTCACTCGAACAGATGGCCGCGCGTTATCAGAAAGGGCAATATAAATCGACAGTGAATTAAGGGTGTGACTGTTGCATTCTTTCTGTATTAGAAATTCTCTATGAGCATCTCTTAATCAAAAAGAATGCAGCTGTAATTTCCGCTATTTTGCGTGTAGAGTTTTGACACCATCCTTTGTGGCAAGCAGTAAAATGTCAGCAGGGCGGTTGGCGAACAGACCATTGGTCACGACTCCTGTTATCTGATTCAGCTCTTCCTCGAGTTTGCGTGGATCGAGGATCGACATGTGATGAATGTCGAGAATTATATTGCCGTTATCCGTAATACATCCTTCGCGATAAACCGGATCACCTCCCAGTTTTACTATCTGCCTTCCCACATGGCTGCGCGCCATTGGAATCACTTCCACAGGCAGTGGAAATTTTCCGAGTATCTTCACAAATTTGCTCTCATCTGCAATACACACAAATACCTTGCTTACTGCGGCGACAATTTTTTCGCGTGTGAGTGCGGCGCCACCACCTTTGATCAGTTGTAGATATTCATTGGCCTCATCTGCGCCATCTACGTAGATGCTGACTTCAGCAACACTGTTGAGTTCAACTACCGGGATGCCAAGCGCTGTCAGCCTGCGCGCGCTCTCTTCAGAGCTTGCCACAGTTGCGCTGATGTCATGCCTTAGTGCAGCAAGTTCTTCAATAAACAGGTTGGCGGTCGAGCCGGTGCCAACGCCGATGACGCTGTCGCTGCGCAGGTTCTTCTTTACGTAATCGAAGGCAGCTTTTGCTACTGCTTTTTTCAGGTCGTTCTGGTTCATGCATGGCTCCGGCGTGAGGTTTGGCTGCAGTGTAGCCAATAAGCGGTTGGTGGGTGAGTCATCTGGATAAGTTGAAACTTCTTGTTTGATATAAAAAATTCATATATGGTTCATGGTGTTAGATGCTCTTTATGAAAGTTCGCTAAAGTTAGGTGCCTAACATCCCGATCTGATAGATATCTTAATCCTGAATTCGAGGGGACTTATGAAAAAGAAACCCGATTTACTGATAGTTCTATTCCTGATATTCAGTACTGGTATTTTAATCAGTACCGTCGCCCAAAGTGGCTTGTTGTAAGACTTATTTTCTGGCTGATATGCGCTGATACCAGGCTTCGTCAGTCACCACTCCATTCAGGGGAACGTCCCAGGACGCAACCCCAAGCTCTTCTACCCTCTGACATTCATGCGCGAGCCCCAACAAAACGGGGCTTTGGCGAACACTTCGGCGTGAAAAAGCGAAGGTTCGATCGTAGTAACCCTTGCCCATCCCCAATCTGTTACATTCAATGTCGAAGGCCACGAGCGGCATTAATACGAGGCTCAAGACAAAGGGTTTGCAGGTGAATGTGCGTGCTGGTTCGGGAATGCCCATGTTGTTGCGAATCAGCTTCTGGCCTTTTTTGAAAAGACGAAAATGTAACCGGGGTTCGCCTACCTTGCTCATCACAGGGAGGTAACAATCTTTTTTGCGCCGCTGGGCTGTGCGCAAAAGTAAATCCGGATTTATTTCGCCTTGGCGCGCCATCGAAAAAGCAATCCTGCGGCTGAAGCGAAACAGTTTGCTCGGGGCAACTCTCTGAAAAAGTTTATGGGCTGCGTCAGTCAGTTGTTTATGAGAAAGGGTGCGGCGGCGTTTACGCATCAGTCTGCGCAAGGCGTTGCGCTTGTCGAGCTCTACGGGATTCAGTAAATCATTGCCCACGCACAACTACTCAAGGTGGAAACTGCGGAATTGATGCAGAAGAAAAAAATCCCCGGGATACCGCTGCTGAAATAGTCCTGAACCGATAGGTTCAGGTGGTGGCCAGTCCGACGCGTCAGGCTTTCCGTCGAGCGGACATGCACACAGCGTCATTGGGCAAAGCCTCCGGGTTACATACATCGGCTCAAGAACACTTTCAGCTGGCCAATATCCCAGGGAGGAGGTGATTATAGTGCAAAAAAGTTGCTGTGCAGAATAGGAGAGTTGGTGCAGAGACAATTAAATTTCTATTTGCCGACTGGCTAACAGAACAGAATCGATGTTCTTTTCGAGGAGTTTGATTTCACGTAAGGCATCACTTTCGCTGGTGTTTGCATTTTGACCCAGCTTCAGCAATTCATGGGTTATGTTGAGTGCGGCCAGCACAGCAATTTTTTCATAACCCAAGGAAGTACCGCGTTTTCTGACTTCTTCCATGTTTTTATCGAGATGACGGGCTGATTTACGCAGTGATTCTTCTTCTTCCGGAGGACAACTGATTTGATAATCGCGCCCCATTATGGTGATTGTTACTGAGTCAGCAGCCATTAGGCTTGTCCTTCTTCCAGGGTTTTCAGGCGGCGCAATACTTTTTCAAGCCGTACACGCGCAAGTTGGTTTTTTCCCAGCAATGTATCTCGTTCGTTGCGCCAAACGTGTTCCTTATCGCGCAAGATCTGATTTTCCTTGTTCATGTCGCTGCAGAGCTTGATCAGTTCGTCAACTTTGCTTTCCAGTGTTTTGAAACTGCTGTTGCTCATGGGAAATGGTCGTGCAGGTAATTTGGCCCGCAACTATAAAACGCAGGTCATGGCTGGTCAACAAGTGATTGCCGGGGAAAATTGTTCGCAAATTTGTGCCACTGCCAGTACAAGAGAATCAAATCGAGGGTAGCTAAGTGTTATCATCCCACCCCTCAATTCAGGTGAAATATGCAATCCGACTATATAAAAATTTCGCAACTGCTTCATGACAACCAAGTAGATAATTCTCTTGCCGGGATCCACGGTTTGGTGACCGGCTTGCTTTGCACCGGCAATCCCGAAGCTGATCCAGAGGATGTTGGCCAACTCTTGCAACCTCCGCAAATTTTTCCGGATTTAACTCGCAAACTTATGCTGCAGTTGGCGACTTCAAGCCAGGGGCAATTAAGCAGCCTGGAGTACAATTTTCAGCCGCTGCTGCCACCAGATGAAAGCAGCTTACCCGAACGGGTAGTTGCGCTTGCAGAGTGGTGTGATGGTTTTACTGTGGGTTTTGCGGCAGGATATTTTTTGCCCGAATCCAGGCTTGGTGCAGAAGTGCGGGAAATCCTCGCTGATTTTTCGCAATTTGCCGGCATGGCGGATTCGGCAAATGATCTCTCCGACCAGGACGAGGTCGATTACATGGAGCTGGTCGAATATGTGCGTATGGCCGCCATCATGGTTTATCAACAAGTCGCTGATATAGACAGCGATACCGATGATGGTGGCGATGGCGAAAAGCCCGGTACCGATGACATAGTGCCGGAAGCCAAATTCTTACACTGATCTAATTTGACGGAAACAAACTTTCACGGAAAAAATATGGCGATCACCCAGAAAGAATTTCATCAGCGCCGTATGGAGCTGATGAACCACATGGAAAGCAACAGCATTGCGATTCTGGCTGCTGCGAATCCCATCTTGCGGAATGGCGACAGTGAGTACCGCTATCGCCAGAACAGCGATATGTATTATCTGACCGGTTTCAGCGAAGCGAACAGTGTGCTGGTGCTGG
>CAIYIP010000084.1 GCA_903926285.1 uncultured Gammaproteobacteria bacterium | reverse complement strand
GTTATCTGCAGGTCAGCCATAATATCCTGGGCCACGCCATGCAGGTCGACATGAGCGGTATAACTTCCTGTGGTGCTCACGCCAGCACTCATACTATCCAACGCTTCGGCATCAACATCTACGCTGACAGTTGCCTCAGGAAAACTTGCCACCTGGAATACCAAATCGCGCATGCGCTGATTACGGATATCCACTGCGGTATCCACAGTTGCCAGATCAATAATCAGGCTCGCCTTGCCCTGGTTGCTGATCGCGCCACTGAGACCAGTGAAACTGTTCACTTCGGTTACGGCAGCAGCTTTGGTTGTGACATAAAAAAATGATGAAGCTCCACCATCAAGAGTCCATTGCGCGTGACTTTGACTGGCTGCCAGCAACAGAAACAACATTGCCGGAATTTTCGAATGATGAATTTGCATAATCAGTTCCTGTGCGGGTTGGCTAATAAAAAAACATTTTAATTCCGGAATTCCTATAACAAGGCTTCCATTTCCTGCAAAGCAGTAAACAGATCTGCAACCAGGCCATAATCCGCCACCTGGAAAATAGGTGCCTCGGCATCCTTGTTGATTGCAACAATCACCTTGCTGTCCTTCATGCCCGCTAGATGCTGTATCGCACCGGAAATACCGATAGCAATGTAAAGATCGGGTGCCACTACCTTACCGGTCTGCCCGATCTGCATGTCGTTGGGCGCATAACCACTGTCGACCGCTGCACGCGAAGCGCCAATGCCGGCACCGAGTTTATCGGCCAGCTTATCGAGCAGACGGAAGTTTTCCGCACTGCCCAAACCCCGTCCGCCTGAAATAACAACACGTGCAGCAGCGAGATCAGGACGGCTGCTGGTCGCGAGATTCTCACTGACAAACGTTGCCTTGCCTGCCAATGGCTTGAATTCAAGCGCAGCTACGGGAGCCGCAACAGCAGCATCAGTTGCCTCGGCAAACGCTGAAGTACGAACTGTCATTATTTTTATTGTATCACTGGAACGAATAGTAGCCAGCGCACTGCCTGCATAAATCGGCCGGACAAACGTTGATCTGTCCACTACGGCCGTTATCTCGGAAATCTGCGCTACATCCAGCAAGGCGGCCACTCGCGGCAGAAAGCTTTTTCCGGTTGTGGTCGCAGCAGCCAGAATGAACTCATATTCAGCCGAAATGGTCAGCACCAGCGCGGCAAGTGCTTCGGCCAGCGGATGTCCCAAGCTGTCATGATCAGCAAAACGTACGCTGCTGACGCCTGCAATTCGGGTCGCCGCCGTAACCACAGCTCCACACGCAGAGCCCGCCACCAGCACGTCGACCTGGTCGGCGGTTTGCAGCGCCGCAGTTACGAGAGCGCGTGTTGCAGCCTTGAGTTTCTGATTGTCATGTTCGGCAATAACAAGCGCTTTCATGCAATCACCTTTGCTTCGTTTCTGAGTTTGTCGACAAGTTCTGCCGCTGTTTTGACGATCACGCCGGCCTTGCGTGGCGGTGGATCAATGACAGACACAACCGTAAGATGACTTTTTATCTCCACCCCGAGCTGTGCTGGCGTCACTACTTCAATGGGCTTTTTCCTGGCCTTCATGATCTCTGGCAGTTTTTTGAAACGCGGTTCATTCAAGCGCAAATCCGTAGTAACAACAGAGGGTAACTGCAAACTCAAGACTTGCTCGCCGCCGTCAACTTCCCTGCTCACCACGACCTTGTCAGAACTGAGCTCAACTCTGGAAGCGAAGGTAGCCTGCGGCATGTCACAGAGTGCTGCCAGCATCTGGCCAACCTGATTGTTGTCCGAGTCGATGGACTGTTTGCCGAGCAGCACCAGGGACGGCTGTTCCTTCAATACGACAGCTTTGAGCAGTTTGGCTATATTCAGGGGTTCTAGCTCATCCCCTGCCTGGATATGAATACTACGATCAGCTCCCAGGGCCATCGCCTCACGCAGTTGCTCTTGTGCCTTGTCGCTACCAATCGTGACTGCAATCACTTCGGTGGCAAGGCCTTTTTCTTTCAGGCGCACAGCTTCTTCAACAGCAATTTCGCAAAACGGATTCATCGCCATCTTGAGATTGGCAAGATCGACTCCGGTGTTATCGCTGCGCACGCGGACTTTCACGTAGGCATCAATGGTGCGTTTTACAGCAACGAGTATTTTCATGAAGACAACTTATAATTCTTGAGGAAGGTGGGGCCAGAGAGTTTTTACCTTTTTGCCGGCCCGGCAATTATAATAGGCAGAACCCGCATTTTGACAGCCAAGGATCGTGTTTTGTCGAAGCCCTCTGCAATCCCAAGCCCTCCCGAACGCGAAAGCATGGAATTTGATGTAGTTATTGTTGGTGGTGGCCCCGCCGGCCTCGCAACTGCATGTCATCTCGCCCGGCTGGCACAGGAACATCAAAAACAACTGAGTATTTGCGTACTGGAAAAAGGTTCGGAAGTGGGCGCTCATATTGTGTCAGGTGCACTGCTCGAACCTGCGGCCCTCACCGAACTTTTTCCTGACTGGCAAAGCCGCGGTGCACCGGTGACCACAGCAGTAACTTCCGAAGATATCCTTTTCCTGCGCAACGCAACTGCTGCCATACGCATCCCCGAATTCTTTATTCCGCAGGGCCTGCATAATCAGGGCAACTACATCATCAGTCTCGCCAATCTCTGCCGCTGGCTCGCAGCCCAGGCGGAAGCGCTGGGCGTCAATATCCTGAGCGGTTTCAGCGGCGCGGAATTGATGGTCGATGACACCGGCACAGTCACCGGCGTCCTGACCGGCGACATGGGACGCAACAAACAGGGTGAACCTGGAGATAATTTCACGCCGGGATATGCGCTTAGTGCGCGTTACACAGTGTTGGCTGAAGGCTGCCGCGGCCATCTCGGTAAGGAAGTCATCCGGCGTTTTAATCTCGATGCAAATTCGTCACCACAGCATTATGGCCTTGGTATCAAGGAAATCTGGGAAGTCCCTGCTGCTTCGCACCATCTGGGCCACGTGGTGCACAGCCTCGGCTGGCCGCTTGGTTCAAGCCACACAACGGGCGGTGGCTTCATGTATCACTGCGATAACCACCAGATAGCAATCGGCCTGATCACTGACCTCAACTACGACAATCCCTGGCTGAATCCATACGAAGAATTCCAACGCATGAAACATCATCCCGTATTTGCACGAGTGCTGCAGGGTGGCAAAAGGCTCGCGTATGGCGCCCGAGCACTGATCAAGGGTGGACTGCAGTCGCTACCCAGGTTGGCGTTCCCTGGTGGCATGCTGGTGGGCGATGACGCCGGCTTTCTGAACATTCTCAAACTCAAGGGCACACACACAGCGATTCGCTCAGGCATGCTCGCTGCAGATTCTTTGTGGAATGCATTACAACGGGCAAGCTCTGAGTTGGTGCTCGAAGATTACGAACAGGCTTTCATGAAGTCTGCCTTGCGCGAAGAACTACACAAAGTGCGCAACTGCGGACCTGCCCTGCATAAGTTTGGCACTTTGGGCGGTTCCGCTTTTACGTGGATAGATCAAACCATTTTCAACGGCAAGTTACCTTTCACGATGCGCGACACCACACCCGACCATGCCACGCTCAAGGCAGCGGAAAAAGCACCGCGTATTACGTATCCAAAACATGACAACGTACTGAGCTTTGATCTGCTGAGTTCCGTGTATCTGTCCAACACCTACCACGCTGAAGACCAACCCTGTCATTTGCAGTTGCTCGATTCTGCAACACCCGTGCAGTTCAACCTGCCGCAATATGAAGAACCGGCGCAACGTTATTGTCCTGCCGGTGTATATGAAATTGTGCCGGACAACGACCAGCCACGCCTGCAGATCAACGCGCAGAATTGCGTGCATTGCAAAACCTGCGATATCAAGGACCCTACCCAGAATATACGCTGGGTTACTCCTGAAGGCGGCGGTGGCCCCAATTATCCCAACATGTAATCCGTCTCATGACTAAGACCAGGCTACTGGAGGAATTGGCACAACTCGACGTGGCCCTTGCGGCAGGGGCCCTGGTGCTCACGCCGAACTATTCCAGCAGCATGCAGTTACAGAACAACTGGTGCAGATATGCATTGTCACTTCAAACCAGCAGAGTAGTAGCAACTCCAGCTATCCTCGCAATCGATTTATGGCTCGCCCAACTCTGGCAGCAGCTGGCCCTGCACATCAACGCACCACTGTTGGGAGCCCAGGTGCTGGAACCCACGCAGGAACTTCTGCTGTGGCGCCGGGTGATTCGCGATACTGAAGCAGGCGCACTGTTGCTGAATATTGATGGCACTGCGGAAAGTACCCGTGAGGCCTTGCGTTTGTTGCGGCAATGGCAGATTGATTTACGCGTGCTCAGCAACCAGGTCCGAAATAATGTTGATTCAGATGCAGCTCCCGATGATCGGGAAATTTTCCTGCAG
>CAIYIP010000083.1 GCA_903926285.1 uncultured Gammaproteobacteria bacterium | reverse complement strand
TGCTTGGCACCCACCTGATCTCGGGCGACCGGCCCGGGGCAGCCGCACTGGCGCACCAAATTTCGGGAGTAGCCGCCAACCTGGCCTTGCTTGACACGCGCTGCGCTGCGCAGGCGTTAGAAGCGTTGCTGCACACGCAGGACGACCCCCGGGCCGGCTCTGGCCGATTTAAGCAAGGCGCTGGCGGCGGTGATGGTAGAGATCGATCGGTATGCCCCCCCCGATCGAACAAGACACAGAGGCCGTCAACACAACCCGGGTGGCAGCGCCGCCGTTGTCTGCGACTGCGCGAATCGCGTTGCAGAAACAATTGACCCAATTTCTGGTTGCGCTGGACTCTGACAATCCGGTGCTGATCAAACACGCGCTGACGATGCTGGCGCAGCAGTTGCCGGCGCCAGCGCTGAGAGCCATCATGGACAGTGTGCAGGGCTACGATTTTCGGGCGGCAAGTGCCCACACGCGCCAGCTTGCGATCGATTACGTCATAGATTTAGGGAGCTAAACCATGAGCCTCAAGACACTATTGATCGTGGACGATGAGCCAAGCAACCTGGCCATTTTGGAACGTGCTTTAGCAGACAGCTATGCGCTGGTGACGGCCCGCAATGGGGCTGAAGCACGGCGCGCTGTCGTCAAGCACCAGCCCTCGCTGGCGTTGCTGGACATCGGCTTGCCAGACATCGATGGCTACGATTTGTGTCGACAGATCAGGCAGCTCGATCCGACGGGCTGCCTGCAGGTCATCTTTGTCACCGGTTACAGCTCTCCCGAGCACGAGGCGGCCGGCTTTGAAGCCGGCGGCGTCGACTACATAGTCAAGCCCATTCTGGCGCAGATTGTCCGGGCCAGAGTGAACGCCCATCTGGCGCGCGTGCAGGTTGCCGTTCTGGAGCAAAGCTACCGGGACGCGATCATGATGCTGGGCCAAGCCGGACATTACAACGACGCCGATACCGGCGCCCACATCTGGCGCATGGCGGCCTATGCTCGCGCCCTGGCCCTGGCCTGCGGCTGGGACGACGACAGCAGTACGCGCCTGGAACTGGCCGCACCGATGCACGACACCGGCAAGCTCGGTGTGCCGCAGGCCATTCTGCGCAAGCCCGGGCCACTGAATGAGGAGGAGTGGATCGTCATGCGCACGCATCCGCAAGTGGGCTTCGACATCTTGAGCAAGAGCGATGCGCCCGTTTTCAAGCTGGCCGCCGAAATTGCGTTGTGCCATCACGAAAAGTGGGATGGCAGCGGCTACCCGGCGGGCTTGAAAGGCAAGGACATACCGCAGTCGGCACGCATCATAGCGGTAGTCGATGTGTTCGATGCGTTGAGCATGAGTCGGCGCTACAAGGAGCCGTGGCCGCTAGCGAAGATATTGGCACACCTCGAAGCCGGCTCCGGCGCGCACTTCGACCCGGAACTGGTGGTTTTATTTAACGGCATCCTGCCAGAGATTCTTGCCATCCAGAGCCGCTGGGACGATGCCGAAGTAGGTGGATAGCGCCCCGGCTACTCAAGCCCGCAGACCGGCGGGGCTCGACTAGAATGATCCAAAGGTCGCCGGCCTTGCTTTTGGCCTTGAGTCGCTTGCGGTCTCCCTTGATCTGAATGACCTGTGAATGCTGCAGAATGCGGTCGAGCATGGCAGAGGTTAATGCCGTGTTACCCGCAAAGGCTTCGTCCTATTCACTGGCGTGCTTTGTCTAGCCGGCACGCTTGGTCCTGTAACAGGAGATATGCGGCTTCACTAAAATCAGTCCGCCTTTTCCGTTGCTAGTCAAAAATATCTGGATTAAACCATCTACTCCGCGGTCCGTGCGACGGGCTTGCCGTAAACCTCGATCCATCCCATGTTGGAAAAGCCACCAAAGCCATGGCCACTGCCGGGCGTGAGATCAACAAAACCAATTTCGTCGACCTTGCTCAAATCGACAGTCGGCAGCAACAGTCCTTTCGTGGTCAGAGTCGCGGCTTCAAGGACCAGCCAGCGCAGTTCGGAAAGATGGAACTCGGTGGTGCGGAAGTCGAAAGTATAAGCGTCAGCGAGATTGCCCACGAGCAAGGTGCCATCGGCGAGTTTCACAACTGGACGGATTTCGTGATAACCCGAGGTTTTGGCAAACCATTTGATGCGTGCCCTGCCGCTCAGGTCAACGTAGTTGTTCTTGTCCTTGAGTGTTATCGCGCATGCGGGAGAACATAACCCGGTCCATACGTGTGGTGTACCGCCTTCGCTGTTTACTTCCGGAGCCTTGCCATACACAGCAAGTTCGAGCTCGGGATTGGTCACTAATTCCTGCGTCAGTGGCACTGCGGCGGGTGTCACCTTCCAGGTTTCCTTCAGGAACAGCGGAAGTGGTTCCGGCGGCTGACGGACTGGGGCCTGTGCCTGGACAACAGTGGCGAAAATAATCCCTGCGATGAACGCGGATGCGATGCGTAAGGTCACTGGTTACTCCTTGAAGGTGGACGCGTAAAAGTGTAACCGATGCTGCTGCTTACTGTCACGGCTGCTTCGTCATTGCAGGCGAGGTTCTATAAAAAGCACTCTGAAGCGGCTGTGTTCTTGATCATGGACAGTGCTGCAGTTTGTGCCCCGAATGTGCGCGTTTTTTTGCTGACTGGCTACAACCCATAACGCAGTTTTGCGCGGCTTGCCAAACCACGCGGTCTTTTGAGGATTCACTACTCCCGTTGCATAATAGATGCCTGTGAATGGGCTCATGTCAGCAGCCGCATTTGGCACAGCGGCTCAAGGCCAATGCGAGGCCGACAAGGAATCCATCACCGGCACATCACTG
Source organism: uncultured Gammaproteobacteria bacterium (assembly GCA_903926285.1). Lineage (GTDB taxonomy): Bacteria > Pseudomonadota > Gammaproteobacteria > Pseudomonadales > Pseudohongiellaceae > CAILUG01. Next base: position 3,250 of record CAIYIP010000083.1, on the reverse strand, counting down.
GGCGCAGAGAAACGTCCGCTCCATGCTGAATTTTCAGCGGCTTAATTTGGGACCAAACTGGTCAATTGACTGTGTCATATCCACCAAGACGTAATAAATTTTATTTCATACAAGATTGCAGGGGCCACTTAATGAAGACAAGAGTAATGAAGACACGAGAATTTAGACCAGGATACGCGCTTGCTGCAGCTGCACTTATCTTTACCGGTTCTGCGCAGGCGCATCATGGTACTGGCCTATACGAGGTAAATACGGATGTTGAATACTCGGGCACGCTGATCGATATGGAGCTCGTCAATCCCCATTCCTACATGCATTTCGAAGTTGCCGGACCAGACGGCCAGCCTTTTGCGATGCGCTGCGAAATGCGGGCGGCGATGTTGATCAGGCGTTCGGGCTGGGAACTTGAAATGTTCGTTCCAGGTTCGCATGTCATGATTAAGGGCCATCCTCACCGTACCGATCCGCATGCCTGTTACCTGGAAAGTTTTACACTTGACGAGGCAGAGGAAGTCGGTCGTAACGACCAGTTGTCGAGTACCGCGCCAGTAGATACTGCGAATCGTCCGTTGCGCCTTGCTTCAGGTGAGCCAAATATCACAGGTGACTGGGCTGTTGAGCAGGCAGTATTAACGGCACCACCAAGCGGCGGCCGTGGCGACATGATTCCACGCAGCCAGATGCAGGCCTACGCCGCAGGCACCATTACACTCGCGGAAATCCGTGCGATGAATCCTACTCCAAGACCGGTTTATACCGATCTTGGCAAGAAGGAAGCAGACGACTTCGAGATGTGGTCGGTGGCAGATAACCCCCGCCTGTCCTGCAAGCCCACGAGTATCATCTATGACTGGACCTTCGACTGGCCGGTCAACCGTGTATCCCAGCTAACAAGCCCTGAAGGTGAACGTGTGGTCGACATGGACTACGGCCTCTACAACTTCAGCCGCAGGATTCATCTCGGCATGGACAGCCATCCGGCTGACCTGCAGCCAAGCGACTTTGGTCATTCCATCGGCAAGTGGGAAGGCGATACGTTGGTGGTGGACACACTCGGCTTCAAGGCTGGCGTGCTGGCACCACCAATACTCAGCAGCGAGCAACTCCACATCGTTGAGCGTTTTACGCTTGATCCGCAGACCCATGCCCTGCATCGCGAATACTCGGCGGTTGATCCTGTGTATCTTGCCGGACCTTACGAGGGTGCTGATACGGTCTATTTGTCATCAACACCATTCGTGATGGAAGGTTGCAAGGAAATGACACCGGAGTTTATGACACCTGCTCCCTAAGAAGCCAGGCTTCAGATTGCAACGCACACTGGGTTCGAGTGTGCCTCGTACAAGACAAGTAGTGTGTACCCGAAGGTGGCCATTTGGGTTTTGGTTGCAACGATTTTCCAGAACAGGCGTCCCATATTTCTTGCGCGATTGATCGCTATGCTTTTCGCATATCTTTCTGTAACGCATATCCTTATGCGGCGGCTTTATTGTTGAGTAGTAAGCTGGGGGCTTGTGAAGGGTGATGAAGAATGTCGATGAATGATGCAGACGTAGTGATTGCCGGTGGTGGTCCAGTAGGATTGGGACTTGCCATCGAACTAGGCCAGCGCGGCGTGCGCACGCTGGTGATTGAAAAATATCCAGAGCCGCAACCTATTCCGAAAGGCCAGAATCTGACGCAACGGACGATGGAGCATTTTCACTTCTGGGGCGCGGAAAAAGCGCTGCGTGCGGCGCGCACGATTCCTGCGGATTATGGCATTGGTGGGCTCACGGCGTATGGCACTCTGCTGTCCGGTCATCACTATGACTGGCTCAAGCGCGAGCTCGTGCGGCCTTATTACTTCACCGACAATGAGCGGTTGCCGCAATATGCCACCGAGCAGGTGCTGCGTAATCGCGCTGCCGAGCTGGACTCGGTCGAGCTGCGTTGTGGCTGGGTAGCACAAGCTCTTGCGCAGGATGAACAGGGCGTGACACTCACGATCGGCGAACATCGTGGCACTGGCAGCGCCACCGTCCGTGGTCGTTATCTTGTTGGCTGTGATGGTAGTGGCTCGGTGGTGCGGCAGGCAGCGGGCATTACGCAGACTTTATCTGATCACGACAAACTCATGGCGCTGCTTGTGTTTCGTTCGAAGGAACTGAGTCGCCTGCTCGAGCGTTTTCCAGGCAAGTCTTTTTACAACGTGTTGCATCCGTCGCTGAAGGGTTACTGGTTGTTCTTCGGCCGCGTAGGCCTCAATGACGACTGGTTCTTTCATGCACCCGTGCCACGCGAGGCAGCGCAAGGCGGCTTTGACTTCAAGGCTTATCTGCACTGGGCTGTGGGCGCGACATTTGATGTCGACTTCGACCATGTCGGTTTCTGGGACTTGCGCTTTGCCATTGCCGACCGCTACATCCAGAATCGCGTATGCATCGCCGGCGATGCTGCACACAGCCATCCGCCTTACGGTGGTTATGGCATCAACACAGGTTTTGAAGACGCGTGTAATCTCGGCTGGAAACTGGCGGCAACACTGCAGGGTTGGGGTGGGCCTGACTTGCTGGAGAGTTATCACGAAGAACGGCACGGAGTATTTGCGTCGACGGCACGCGACTTTATCGAGAAGGCAATCAATGAAGATCGCAAGTTTCTGGAAACCTATGATCCGGAGCGCGATCCTGCGGCTTTTGATGCGCAGTGGCGTGAACGCGGTTCTGGTGCGGTCGCCGAGGTTAATGCTTTCGAGCCCAATTACCGCGGCTCATCGGTGTGCTGGGGTTTGCCGGATGCCGGTTGTCAAGCACTCGGTAGCCACAGCCTGCGCGCAGAAGCGGGTCGGCATCTTTCACCGCAGCCACTCAGTGATGGCCGCAATGTTTACGAAGCACTCAATGCAGGCTTTACGCTGCTTGCCCTCGATCAGCACGATGCGATTGTTATCGAGTTTGCAGAAGCTGCCGCCACACTTGCGCTGCCCCTAACAATCTTGCGCGACAGTCGCCGTGATGGTCGTGAAAATTATGGCGCTGGCCTGATATTAATAAGGCCGGATCAATTTATTGCCTGGGCTGGAGAATTTTCTGGAGTGGATGCAGTAATGATTCTGCGCAGGGCAGCCGGGTTCGATCATGAAAAAGTGGTAAAAATTAACTAGCGTTAAACGGGCGTGGGTCGCTGCATTATTTGTTGCGGGCAAATTTCCTTTTGCGCTGTTTTCTTACTGCACTCTTTGTTTACTGCACTCTTTGTTTACTGCACT
>CAIYIP010000082.1 GCA_903926285.1 uncultured Gammaproteobacteria bacterium | reverse complement strand
TTCATGGAGAAGCCATGAGATCAGTGCTATTTAGACTTCTCGCTGTTGGCCTCTCGCAGCTAACCCCTGTTTTCCAGCGCCCTGATGCGCGCTTCAAGTGGCGGATGGCTTGAAAACAATCCGCTCATCTTCCCTGTATTGATTCCAAAGGCCAGCAATTCATCGGGCATTTGTGCCTTCTGGCCGCGTTGTAGTGCGCGCAGCGCTCCAATCATTTTGTGTGGACCAACCAGTGAGGCGCTGCCGGCGTCGGCGCGGTATTCGCGCCAGCGTGAAAACCACATTACGATCATCGAGGCGAGAATACCCAGCACAATTTGCGAAATTATCGACACGATCCAGAACGCTGGCCCATGACCGCGTTCAACCCTGAATACTACGCGATCGATAAAAAACGCGATCACGCGCGACAGGAACACCACGAAGGTATTTACCACGCCCTGGATCAGGGTCACCGTTGGCTACGTGACTGACTTCGTGGGCGAGCACAGCCTCCACTTCATCTTTATTCATGGCTTGCAGCAAGCCCGTACTGACAGCAACGAGCGCCGCGTTCTTGTTCCAACCCGTGGCAAAGGCGTTCGGTGCGGCCTGGTTGAAAATGCCAACTTCGGGCATCCGGATGCCGGCACGTTCAGCCTGTTGTTCCACTGCGCGCAGCAGCCAGCGTTCGGTCTCGTTACCAGGCTGTTTGATGACCTGCACGCGCATCGACATCTTCGCCATGGTCTTGGACAGGAACAGCGAGATCAGCGAGCCGGAAAAGCCGATCACGGCGGAATAAACCAGGAGTGCATTGAGATCGAGATCAACACCGTTGGCCTGCAATAGACCCTGGAAACCCAACAGGTTGAACACCACGGAAATAAGCGCCATCACTGCTATGTTGGTGGCGAGAAACAGGACTACACGCAGCATGAAAACCTCCATTAAGGTCAAAACAGACTCTTGTCAGTTTTAAATTATGGGGGTCGCAAACGGAATTACAATGGCATCGAAACCAACCGAGAGGCGTCGCGCCGGTGCGACGTGACTTATCGGTGCAAGCTGCATCGCAAACAACACAAGGATGTAGCCCAGCGGCCCCGAGCCGCGCGCCAGCGGATAAACCAGCGAAAGATCAGAGGCGCGATAACCGGCTGAGTTTAGCCGGAGTAAGGCTTATCTTCATAACGCGTGTTGGCGCGAAAGCGGCAGCCAAAACCGCTAATTCCGGCGACCAAACCAAACTTCCTGCAAAAGTGATTGCACTCACACCTAGCCGGGTGAATGCGCACTCCCTCGTGCTGTAAGTTGCCCTGAAAGCCGGTACAATGCCTGGCAGTTTTCAGCCCCCCAGAATGAAGCCCCAAGCATGCCTGCGCACGAGTTTCTGATAGCACCTTCGATACTTTCTGCCGACTTTGCCCGTCTCGGGGAAGAGGTGTCTGCCGTACTCGCCGCAGGTGCTGATGTTGTGCATTTTGATGTGATGGACAATCACTACGTGCCTAACCTTACCATTGGTCCTTTGGTCTGCAAGGCGCTACGCACTTATATGGATAAGAATGGGATCAAGGCACCAATCGATGTACACCTGATGGTGAGCCCGGTCGATAATCTAATCAACGATTTTGCCAAGGCCGGTGCTACTTACATTACGTTCCATCCTGAAGCTTCCAATCATATAGACCGTTCACTGCAATTGATTCGCGACCTTGGTTGCAAGGCTGGTCTCGTGCTCAATCCTGCAACACCGATTACGCATCTTGAATATGTCATGGACAAACTTGACGTCATCTTGCTGATGTCCGTGAACCCGGGTTTTGGCGGCCAGAAATTTATCCCTGAAACCTTGCGCAAGCTTACCCAGGTGCGCAGGCTGATCGATCAAAGCGGACATTCAATCCGGCTTGAAGTTGACGGCGGCGTGACAGTAGACAACATCGCCGAAATCGCGCGCTCAGGTGCTGACATGTTTGTTGCCGGTTCCGCCATTTTCGGCAGCAAGGATTACGCTGCCACCGTTGCTGCCATGCGCAAGGAACTGGAAGCTGCATGACACCAGAACAGTTTAATGAGCTTGCGGAGCAGGGCTACAACCGCATCCCCTTGATCAGGGAAATTCTCGCCGATCTGGAAACGCCGCTTGGGGTGTATATCAAGCTGGCACAGGGGCCTTATAGCTATTTTCTGGAATCGGTGCAGGGCGGTGAAAAATGGGGGCGTTATTCCTTTATCGGTCTGCCGAGCGCAACCATTCTCAAGGTGACTGGTAACGAGCTGCAGATCAGTCACAAAGGCAAGGTAGTCGAGTCTTGCACTACCAATGATCCATTCGAGTTTATTACGCGCTTTCAGGCGCGCTACAACATTGCTGAATTACCGCAGCTGCCGCGTTTCAATGGTGGCCTTGTCGGCTACTTCGGCTACGACACTGTGCGTTATGTCGAGCGTAAGGTTGCCCACTCCGCGCCGCCGGATGTCGTTAACACTCCCGACATTGTGCTGATGGTCTCCGAAGCTGTTGTTGTGTTCGACAACCTGCGTAGCAAGATGACGCTGGTGGTTTATGCCGACCCATTAGACAAGGATGCCTACGTTAAGGCCCAGCTGAAGCTCGATAGCCTGGTCCTGCAACTTGCCGAGCCGGTTCGGCCGCCCGCGAAAGCGACAAAACGTGTAGTGGGTGAAGCGGATTTTGTGTCCAGCTTTGGCCAGGCCGCGTATGAGGCTGCAGTCGACAAAATCAAGGACTATATTGTTGCAGGCGATGTGATGCAGGTGGTGCTCGCCCAGCGCATGAGCCTGCCGTTCAGCGGCGCTCCACTCAATGTCTACCGCGCCTTGCGCCAGTTGAATCCTTCGCCTTACATGGTGTTCATGGACATGGCGGATTTTCATATTGTCAGTGCTTCCCCCGAAATTCTGGCGCGCGTCGAAGACGGCAAGATTACGGTGCGGCCCCTGGCCGGCACACGCAAGCGCGGCGAGACTGAAGAGGAAGACCAGGCACTGGAAAAAGAACTGCTCAATGATGCCAAGGAAATTGCCGAACATCTTATGCTCATCGATTTGAGCCGTAACGACGCCGGGCGCGTATCAAAGACCGGCAGTGTGGTGGTGACGCGGCAGATGTTTGTCGAACGTTATTCACACGTGATGCATATCGCCTCGACCGTCGAGAGTGAACTCGCCGAAGGCCTCTCTGCGCTGGATGTGCTCAAGGCCACGCTGCCGGTGGGCACGCTGAGCGGCGCACCGAAAGTGCGGGCAATGGAAATCATTGACGAATTCGAGCCGGTAAAACGCGGCATTTATGGTGGGGCGATGGGGTATCTGTCGTGGAATGGCAACATGGATATGGCGATTGCGATCCGTACTGCCGTCATCAAGGACAACACACTTTATATCGAAGCGGGTGCGGGCATCGTCGCCGACTCGGTGCCGAGGCTGGAGTGGGAAGAAACCATGAACAAGGCCCGAGCAATGTTCCATGCCGTCAAACTTGCAGAGTCAGGAATGTAGTAATGCTGTTGATGATCGACAACTATGATTCCTTCACCTACAACCTCGTGCAGTACTTCGGGGAATTGGGCGCGGAAATTCGTGTGTTTCGCAATGACGCGATAACGTTGGCGCAGATTGCCGAGCTTGCGCCTTCGCACATCGTCATTTCGCCGGGGCCGTGCACACCAACCGAAGCAGGAATTTCGCTTGAGGCCATCAAATATTTCGGCGGCAAGATTCCGTTACTTGGCGTATGCCTGGGTCATCAGGGTATTGGTGAAGCCTTTGGCGGTAAGGTGATTCGTGCGAAACGCGTAATGCATGGCAAGATTTCCGCGATTCATCATCGTGGACAGGGGGTTTTTACCGACCTGCCTGATCCGTTCAATGCTACCCGCTACCATTCGCTCGTGATCGAGCAGGAAAGCCTGCCGGATTGCCTGGAGATAACTGCCTGGACGGAAAACCCTGACGGCAGCATGGAAGAAATCATGGGCGTAAGGCACAAGACACTGGCGATCGAAGGGGTGCAGTTTCATCCCGAGTCGATCCTGACTGAATATGGTCACCAGTTATTACAAAATTTTCTCCGCAGGGATTGAGGACCGTAGTAATGTCCATGGAAGCAGCGAACATTCTAGAAAGGATACTGGCGCGCAAGCGCGAGGAGGTCCGCGAGCGCAAACTTGCAGTGCCACTCGGCGAACTGCTGAGCAAATGCAAGGAGCAGGAACCCCGCCGCGGTTTTACCGCAGCTGTGTCACACCAGATCCGGCACAAGCGCCCCGCAGTTATTGCCGAAATCAAAAAGGCTTCTCCAAGCAAAGGCTTGATCCGCAAAAATTTTGATCCTGCGGCCATCGCTGCCAGCTATGCCGAGCATGGAGCTACCTGTTTATCGGTGCTCACCGACCAGGATTTTTTCCAGGGCCACGACGCCTTCTTGCAAGAAGCGCGCAACGCCTGTGCGCTGCCGGTCATTCGCAAGGATTTTATGATTGATCCTTACCAGATCATCGAATCGCGCGCGCTTGGCGCCGACTGCATATTGTTGATTGTAGCGGCGCTGTCACCTGCCCAGTTACAGGAGTTATGGGCGACAGCAAAAGCAACCGACCTTGATGTATTGATTGAAGTGCATAACTCTGAGGAACTGGCGCAGGCGCTTGCACTCAAGCCCGAGTTGATCGGTATCAACAACCGCGACCTGCATACTTTCAAGACCAGTCTCAATGTGACTTACCGACTGCTCGATGAAATTCCGGAAGACGTTTCGATCATCACCGAAAGCGGCATATTGGCGCGCACCGATGTGGAAGAAATGCTCGACCATGGCGTTTACGGTTTTCTCGTAGGCGAATCATTCATGCGCGCCTCTGATCCCGGCGTCAAACTGCAGGAGCTGTTCTTCAATGGCTAAGCCTGGTCAAACCGGCATCAAGCGTATTATCTCGGCGAGTGGTTATTCGCTCAAGGGCTTGCGTGCGTGCTGGCGCATGGAATCTGCTTTTCGCCAGGAAGTGGCGGGGGCAGTAGTCCTGATTCCACTGGCACTTTATCTGGGTGATGGCGGGTTGGAAAAAGCGGTACTGATTGCAACCTGCATGCTGGTGCTGGTGGTTGAATTGCTCAATTCAGGTATCGAGGCGGTGGTGGACAGGATTGGTCATGAATACCATGAGCTTTCCGGCCTCGCCAAGGATATTGGTTCGGCGGCAGTAATGTTGAGTATTGCTACGCTGATTGGTTGCTGGACTTTGATACTTTTGTTTTGAACCTGCTGTGCGCAGGTTCCGTCACTTGTTTTTGAACCTGCGCTGCGCAGGTTCTGTCACCACAGTTTGAACCCGCTGTCAGCGGGTTCCGTAGACCACGATCGTTTTGCCTTTCACTTCAATCAAACCCTGCTCCTCCAGGTCTTTCAGTACCCTGCCGGCCATCTCGCGTGAGCAATTGATGATGCGGCCGATTTCCTGGCGCGTAATCTTGATCTGCATGCCGTCTGGATGGGTCATCGCATCGGGTTGTTTGCTGAGTTCGAGCAGGATGCTGGCAATGCGGCCAGTAACATCGAGAAACGAAAGGTCGGCTACACGTTTGGTGGTATTGCGCAGGCGGCTGGCCATCTGGCGGCCGATGACATACAGGATTTCGGGGTGCTGCCGCGAATAGACATTGAAATTGAGGTAGGAAATCTCCGCGATTTCGCACTCGGTCTTGGTGCGCACGCAGGCGCTGCGGACTTCCTTGTTTTCAAACAAACCCATCTCACCAAAAAAATCTCCGGGATTGAGGTAGGTGATTACCGCTTCCTTGCCCTCCTCATCTTCGAGAATGACCGAAACAGAACCGCTCACGATGTAGTACAAGGTTTCGCACTTGTCTCCTTCGTGAATGATGGTGGTTTTATTTGGGTATTTCCGGCGGTGAGCACTGCTCAGGAAGTTTTCAAGATCGTTGATGTGTGGGGTAATGGCGATTAATGCCATGGAGATGCCCTCTAGCGTTCCCAGCGGTTGTTAATTGTTACGATGTGATATATATCACAATTCTTGATTATGAGCTATTTCCAAGCGCTATTTAGCAAGTCCTGAGCGGGGCTTGGAGTGGCTTCTTGGGTCAGGAGTCTCCGCTTGGGAATATGTGATAATAAGTTGCAGATTTTTTGAAAGGGGTAATGCAAATGAAGGCAACAATCAAATGGGTCGACGGCGCAATGTTTGTAGGCGAATCCGGCTCGGGACATTCGGTGGTCATGGACGGACCTGAAGATGCTGGTGGTCGGAACATAGGCATCCGGCCAATGGAAATGCTGCTGATCGGAGTTGGTGCATGTTCAGCCTTCGATGTGGTCAGCATTCTCAAAAAAGGCCGCCAGCAGATCAGCGACTGCGAGGCAAAACTCAGCGCCGTGCGTGCTGATGCCATACCTGCAGTGTTCGAAGCCATTCATATACACTTCATTGTCAAAGGCCGAGACCTTGATGTTGGAAAAGTGGAACGGGCGATTGAACTGTCCGCGGAAAAATACTGTTCGGCTGCCATCATGCTCGGAAAGGCCGGTGTGGTGATGACGCACGATTTTGAAATTGTGGCAGAATAAACCACCACCAACTATGCCAGAAAAACCGCTACAACAAGAACTTGGTACAACAAGAACACGGGGGGCTACGAAATGAAAAAATACGCCACAACAAGCAAAACAACAGGTGCTGTTCTGCTGAGCCTGTTACTTGCGGCCTGCATGATGAGCGGCGGTACCGTCGAGCAAAAACGCGCGGCTGTGCAGAATATGAAGAATGTAGTGCTGGCCGAACTTTATGCGCAAAAGCCGGATGTTCGGAACCAGGTTGCCACTTCGTCCGGTTATGCCGTATTCAGCAATGCCAACATAAACCTGATTTTCGCCAGCTTTGGTGGCGGCTACGGCGTTGTGCACGAGAACACCTCAGGTGCAGACACTTATCTAAAGCTGGGTGAATTCGGCGTCGGCTTTGGCGCAGGCATCAAGGACTTTCGTGTGGTGATGGTGTTCCATGACCGCGATGCTCTGCAGAGGTTCATGGACTATGGCGTTGCAGTGGGCGCCCAGGCCGATGCGGCTGCGGTGGCGAATGATCAGGGCGGCGCCGTAGGAGGCGAACTTACGCTCGATAACATCACTGTCTACCAGATCACCGAAGCCGGACTTGCGCTGCAGGCTACCGTCAAGGGCACGAAGTTTTGGCGGGATCCGGAGTTGAATTGATACAAGGCAGGATTCAGCTACCCTGTTTAAATACGGTAAACCGCTGTTTTCATGACCTTGGCCATAAGGCCCATTGCGTGTTTCACAGGTGCTGGTAATGGAGCTGCTCCTGCATTAATAGCGCTGGCAGCGTGACGGCCTTCATCACTCAGCATTTGCAGCAGTATGCTGCGGCTTTTCTGGTCATCTGCGGGTAATTTTTCGAGATGTTCCTGCAGGTGTTTGCAGACCTGTTGTTCCGTTTCTGCAACAAAACCCAGACTCCACTTGTCACCCGCAAGGCCTGCCAACGCGCCGAGCCCAAACGACATGCCGTACCAGAGTGGATTGAGCAAACTTGTGCGACTATCGAGTTCGGTCAGTCGGGTTTCGCACCAGTGCAGGTGATCACTTTCTTCCTTTGCTGCCTGTTCCATGCTGCTGCGGACATTGGGAAGTTTCGCGGTAAGTGCCTGCCCTTGATACAGAGCTTGCGCGCAGACTTCACCGGCGTGGTTGATACGCATGAGGCCAGCGGCGTGTTTGCTGGCGGAATTTTCCAGCGGCATTTGTTGCGTGGCATCTGCGGGGTTGGCGCGTGATGCTGCGATACTGCCGGGTACCAGCGTGTGCAGCGCCTGGTCCAGTTGAATGATGAGTGTGTCGATCAGGTTCATGATGCTATTTTATCTCCGGAGCTCTCCCTCGCAATTGCACGCCAGCCGATGTCCTTGCGGTAGTACATACCATCCCAGCTGATGTTCGCTACAAGTTTGTACGCGGTGGTTTGCGCTACAGAAACTGCGGCGCCCATCGCCGTAGCACACAACACACGCCCACCATTGGTGACAACGTTGCCATCATTAAGGGCGGTGCCCGCATAAAATATTTTTGCTGCTTCAGGCGCCGGGGTGTCGAGGCCTGAAATGACTTTGCCTTTGGCGTAAGCTTCGGGATAACCGCCCGCGACCAATACTACGCCTACGGCCGGGCGGCTGTCGAAACTGATGTCCATCGTGGCCAGTTTGCCGGCCAGTGCACCTTCGCATAAGGCAACCAGATCCGATTGCAGGCGCATCATCACGGGTTGTGCTTCGGGGTCGCCAAAGCGACAGTTGAACTCCACAACCTTGGCTGCGCCATCGGCACTGATCATGAGGCCCGCATAGAGAAAGCCGACATAGGTGTTGCCCTCCGCTGCCATGCCGCGCACAGTTGGTATGATGACTTCGTTCATGACGCGAGCATGCACTTCGGCAGTTACTACGGGGGCCGGTGAATAAGCGCCCATGCCGCCGGTGTTGGGACCCTTGTCGCCATCATCGCGCGCCTTGTGATCCTGCGACGTGGCGAATGGCAGTGCAGTGGTGCCGTCAACCAGCACGATGAAGCTGGCTTCTTCACCTGTCATGAATTCTTCAATGACTACCTTGTGGCCGGCCTTGCCAAAGCTGTTGCCGGACAACATGTCCCTTACGGTTGCTTCTGCTTCTTCCTTTGATTGCGCAATGATTACCCCCTTGCCTGCAGCGAGGCCGTCGGCCTTGATCACGATCGGCAGGGACTGTGTTTGCAGATACTGCAGCGCTGCATTCACTTCGGTGAAATTGCCATACGCTGCAGTAGGGATTTTGTGGCGCGCAAGAAAATCCTTGGTAAAGGCCTTGGAGCCTTCGAGTTGCGCGGCACCTTTAGTCGGACCAAAGCAGCGCAAACCCTTGCTCGTGAAATGATCGACGATGCCATCCACCAGTGGGCCTTCGGGACCGATGATCGTCAACGCAACATTGTTCGCCTGCGCAAACTGGCTCAGCGCAGTGAAGTCCGTTATGTCCAGTGCAATGTTTTGTACTTTCGCTTCACGTGCCGTGCCCGGATTGCCGGGAATAACATAGATTTTTTCTGCAAGTGGCGATTGTGCTACCTTCCAGGCTAGCGCATGTTCGCGTCCGCCGCTGCCGATGATCATGATATTCATATTGCTCCCCTGAAATCTGGACTAGTGGCGGAAGTGACGCATGCCAGTGAATATCATCGCGAGACCCAGCTTGTCGGCGGCTGCGATTATTTCCGCATCGCGCATCGAGCCGCCCGGATGAATCACCGCAGTAATACCAACTGCCGCTGCCGCTTCAATACCATCACTGAACGGGAAAAAGGCATCGGAAGCCATGACAGCTCCTGCTACGTCGAGGCCTTCATCGGCTGCCTTGATGCCGGCAATTTTTGCGCTGTAGATGCGGCTCATCTGGCCTGCGCCGATGCCTATGGTCTGGCCATCACGGCAATAGACAATCGCATTCGATTTCACAAACTTGACGACTTTCCAGGCAAACAACATATCCTGCATTTCGGCTGCAGTGGGTTGCCGCTTGCTTACCACTTTCAATTCGCTAGCGCTGACAGTGCCAGTATCAAGATGCTGCACCATCAGGCCACCATTTACTTTTTTATAGTCCCATGCGGCGCCTGCCTGTGCTGGCCACTGCCCACATACCAGCAAGCGCAGATTCGCTTTGGCAGAGATTTCCGTTCTTGCGCCTTCGCTTGCTGTTGGCGCGATGATGACTTCAGCAAACTGGCGTTGCACGATAGTACGCGCAGTATCTGCATCCAGTTCGCGATTAAAAGCAATGATGCCGCCGAAAGCTGAAGTAGGATCAGTGCGGTAAGCCTTGTCGTAGGCTGCAAGCAGGTTGTCTGCAACTCCGACACCACAGGGGTTGGCGTGTTTAACAATCACGCAGGCCGGCTCCGAGAAAGCTTTGACACATTCAAGCGCGGCGTCGGTATCGGCGATGTTGTTGAAGGACAGCTCCTTGCCTTGCAGCTGGACCATGTTTGCTACAGTGCCTTGTGGTGGCTTGCTCTCAACATAAAATGCAGCTTGCTGATGTGGGTTTTCGCCGTAACGCATATCCTGCATTTTAATAAACTGCGCGTTCCATGTGTGTGGAAAAACCTGACGCTGTCCGCTATTATCAAGACAGCCCAGATAGTTGGCAATTGCGCCATCGTACTGTGCAGTGTGTTCAAAGGTTGCAACAGCCAGCTTGAATCGTGTTGCCGCACTCAATGTGCCACTGTTTTGCTGTAATTCAGCGAGGATGCCAGCATAGGCAGCCGGATCGACGACAACACTCACCCAGACATGGTTTTTTGCTGCGGCTCGCAACATCGTCGGTCCGCCGATATCAATGTTTTCGATGGCCTCATGCATCTGGCAGCCTGGCTTGGCCACGGTCGCCTGAAACGGATAGAGATTTACCACTACCATGTCGATGGGTGGAATGTTGTGTTCCTGCATGACATCGCCATCAAGTTCGCGGCGACCGAGAATGCCGCCGTGAATTTTGGGGTGCAGGGTTTTGACGCGGCCATCCATAATCTCCGGGAAGCCAGTATAGGCGGCAACTTCGGTGACAGGTATGCCAGACTCCAGCAGGAGTTTATAAGTGCCTCCGGTTGACAGCAGTTCCACCCCCATCAGATGCAGGGCGCGCGCAAATTCGGCGATGCCGTGTTTATCAGACACGCTCAGCAGGGCGCGGCTGATAGTGACTGCACCTGGTTGCGCAGAACTTGTAGATGATGAACTCATAAGGACTGATTGCTCGTCTGAACTGATTGGATCAAGGCGCCGGATTCACCCTGTATGCTGGTGTTGTTGCCGGCCGCGCTGCACTTGCTGGTCAGATTATCTGCGGCAAAGTTGCTGTCAGAATGCGTCTTTGTTACGAAGGCGTTGACGACAACCTGGCTATGGCTATTGGGATGCACGGAAGAAGAATTGCCCACGAAATATCAGGCTTGCATGTTACTAAGTAGGCAAGCCGGAGTCCATGTTGAAACACCTGCGACAGCTTGTTTACCCGTATTGGAATTATTTGAAAATCCAGTACTTGCCTCCCAGAAAGCCAATGATTGCCACTACCGGTAGCGAGGCCAGCTTGCCGGGCATTGCCGCATCGAACCAGTGCACAGATGCGAACACGAAGACCAGTGTCACCAGATAATTTATCAGGACAAATAACCCAAAACGCACAACCGTCGCGGTTGTTGTGGCTGCCTTGAAGGTGATCCGCTGGTGACAGAGATAGTTGAACGTCAGGCCGAGTGCATAACCCAGCGTAACTGCCAGGTTGATACCTGTGTCAAACCAAAGGGCCAGCTGCATAGTGCCGATATCGACGATTGCCGAAAGTACGCCGACGGTAAGGTAGATGATGAACTGGCGGCTGATCATTCAGGTGTGTGTACTGCGGTTGGCATTTTGTTCCTGCGCTGGATTACACGCCTCGGCGTGGACGCTATGTCATACGCAATGAAGGCAAGCACAAACTGCAGTCCTACCAAAAGTGGCAGGCCAGCAACCATCACGGTACCTGCTGGTGTTGGCATACCCGCGCGGACCGAGCCAAGCCAGTGATAACCACCGAATACTAAACCGAACATTATCATAAGCAAGCCGAGCGGCAGCTCGATCGAAGCAAGTGACATATCGCGCAGGTAATAATTATAGAAAATTCGCTTGCAGAAATTGCGCAGGTGTTTGCCGAGAAACTCGCCCACGATGTTCGACACTTGCAGATTGCTGACTTCATCGCCATAAAATGCATTCATTGGCACATCAACTACAACCGCCCGGATTGTGTTGAGCCGGAATAACATGTCGGTTTCAAAAAAATAGCGGCGGCTGATCTTGCTAAAGGGCAGACGCTGCAATACGTCCTTGTGAATCGCAGTGTAGCCATTGGTTGGGTCGAACAGGTCCCAGTAACCGGCAGACAGTTTGGTCATGAACGAAAGAATGGCATTGCCGAACAGGCGGCTCTTCGGCATTGAGCGAATGCCTTCCAGGTCGAAGAAGCGGTTGCCTTTGGTGTAATCGGCTTCACCAGCAATGATGGGGAAAATAAAATCGGGAATCAGCGCAGGGTCCATCTGGCCGTCACCATCAATCTTGATGACTATGTCCATGCTCTCCGCCAGCGCAGCCTCGTAACCTGTCATCACCGCGCCGCCTACACCCATGTTTTGGGTGTTGCGTAGTACTTGTACGCGCGGGTCGGGGCAGTTGAGCAGCACAAAATCGCCGCTCTGCTCAGGACAGCAGTCATCGACAACGTAGATGCGCGAACACTCGGGGCCGATTCCGCTTATCACTTCCATAATGTGGCGGGTGACTTTGTAGCAGGGAATAACAACGGCAACTCGCTGCTGTGAAATGGGCCTCATGTCAGTTTATCTCCAGGGTCAGGCTGCTTACGGTAATTTCTGTTATGCCCCAGGTGGCAGCGTAAACTTCTGCTTGCGTGGCGCCAGCAGGAACCGGAAATGACTCGGCAAAGTTGACCATGCCCTCTGCGCAAGGGATCAGACGATAATAACTAGTGCCTGCATTCCAGTTTACCTGGGCAATAAAATAACCTGGGGTTACGGCGCAGCTGAAAGCAACCTTGTAGCGCGCTATTCGTGCTGCACCTGTCTCCAGTGTGGCTAAAAGCACCGGGTTTTCCTTGATGGAGATGTTGTTGGTCGGCGAAGCGGTCAAGTCGCCGTCTGTCGGCGATAGTGGTGTTTCTGCGGCCGGCACGGCTGCGGAATTTGTGCCGGAAACAGTAAAAGCCTGCTCGTATGTTATGTCATGGTCAAGCAAGCGGTACAGAATGTAATCCCCCATTTTGTATTCCGGAAAACCTGCATGGCTCAGATATTCGCGCAGCAGCCATTTCGCACTTCCGGGCTTGCTCCCGTCTGCCATGAAGCTGATTACATAATCTATGTCTTCTTCCAGCAGGAAGGTCGCGAGATCTGCTTCAGTCCGAATTTTTTGAGCGCGGGCAAGTGTTGCGGGTGAATACCAGTTTACATAAACAGGTTCGCCATTGAGGGTGGCGCCAAGTGGAGCCTCGCCGGGGTACAACACGCGCAAGCCCGGAGCATTTGTATTAAGAAACTTATTTATGGTCCAGATTGGCGTGTAGATATCTATCAATGCTTGTCGTTTATTCTGTGTATAAGCGCTTGCAGGCGGAATGCTCAATAACCGGGAAATTCCTGGATAAAAATAAACGTTCAATCCGATACATAGAATGATTGCCAAGCGTGCTGGCAGAAGTGATCGATTGCTCG
>CAIYIP010000081.1 GCA_903926285.1 uncultured Gammaproteobacteria bacterium | reverse complement strand
CGCGCTGGCTGGTGCCGGCAAACAGGCGCTGGCAGTTTTCAGCAAGAATCACAGCCTGTGCATTGCCTTTGAAGCTGCCATCGCGGGCCTGAGTGCCTTTGACAATTACTTCTGTACCGACTTCCAGAGTATTGCGGGTCCAGCCACGACGCATCAGGCCGTTGGGGCTGCCCATTTCCATTGCCCATTCTTCGATTTCACCTTTGTCATTTTCAACTTCAACGTAGAAGTAGGTGTGCGGGTTGGTCCATTCAACTTTGGTTACAACGCCATGGATCTGGACTGGCTTGTTGCCATCAAATTCAGCAGCAAAAGAGTGGTGAGCCAGAACCTGGGCTGATGTAAATGCGCCCATTACGAAAGCTGCTAATGCAAACAATTTGGTTTTCATGATGTTTCTCCGTAGTACCTGAGGGCTAACTCAAGGTGGTTATAGTGTGTGATATGCCTTCATTAATCAGTCTATCACGGCCTAAATTGGTACGTTTTAAATAATTTCCAGCGACGACCTGATATCAAGTAGTCCTGATTGATATGCGTCAATCAGTTAATGGTAAATTCAAAATTGCCGCTTTTGCTGCCCTGGGTATAGGTTCCTATGTACTTGCGGTTGGTCCATGAGCCCAGATTGCTTAGAGTACCTTTTAAAACGAGCTCACCTTCAGGCATTGGCGCAGTGATGGTCAGGGCCCAGGTGGGTGCATCAAGTTCAACGGCGGACATTTCCACGGCGTTGCGGCCTGGATTGATGTCACCGGACAGTTCGCCATTCATTGCATCGAGCAGTAAACGCAGACGGGTAGTGTCGGAGCCAGAGCTCAGTTCACCGGACCAGGAACCTTCGGCAGGGTGACCGGTTTGCGCAACCAAAATTGCTGACAAACCAAGGCAAGCTATGAACATTAAAAAACGCGATAACATATTTGACTCCTCTGGTAATTGTGTGACTTTCTTTAATTCTTGTTTTAGCTTCTTGTCTTAACAATGTGCCTTTACAGCAGTTAACGCCCCTAAACAATTCGTTAACTGTAAAACAACATCGATTGTCTTTGGTTTACTATGCGGTTAGCAAGCTTAACAATGAGTGAACAAGCGAATGGGCGATGCGCAATACTACTAGATTAGCCGTTGCTCATCCTAGATTGACCCAGACGGCCAACCAACTTCCACATTGTTTGCACATAAAGCCGCGCAGAAAAGCGACTTAACGTAAATATTAAAAACAGGACTGTAAAACGAACTATTTCGGGTTGTGGCAAATACAAATTTTGCCTGGTGGTCACGCCAGAATCAGGGTTGCGTTTGTGCGTTGATGTCTGGAGCTCGGACCTCCTTGCTGTTATAAAAGCCTGATTCCATAAAATACATATCTGGCATGTCCTTCGCGACGGACGCCACTCAGGGGAGCATTACATGTCATCCAGGAAAGAAGAGAAGCGCAAGCACAAGGAAGAATTGCAGGCAGTAGCCATACGTAAGCAAAAATGGAGCGGCATGCTGTTGAAGGGTGGGTTAGCGCTGCTGATTCCGCTCGTCCTTTATGTGTTTCTGCAGGGCTTGGTTACTGGTGCGAAGTCACTGCCACCGGATGTTGTGGGTGAAGCAGATCATGTGCGGGGAAATCCGGATGCTGCCCTCACGCTTACGGTTTAT
>CAIYIP010000080.1 GCA_903926285.1 uncultured Gammaproteobacteria bacterium | reverse complement strand
TCAACAGCTTCGCGCTGCTTAAGTGGTGCAGGCAAGGCAGGGAATGTACTCGCGAACCGCAAACCAAGTCCATTCGGTTCGGCGGAAACACAGTTTTTTCATCGTCGGCAACTGCCGGCGGATAATAGCAAGCATCTTCACATCATATGACCAACATCAAAAAAACCTGCATTTTTTCACGGTTCCGCCTTGCTCAGGCAAACGAACTGGCTTACCTTTGGCCCCGCTTGAAAAGGGGGATCTGCCAGAGTCCGGCTAGTGTAAAAACGCCGACTGTCAGAGCTTTTTCAATTCAGACATCTGCTTCCCTCACTTCAGACAAACTCAATAATTATCATCGGAACTGGTGTTCAACCATTCCATTAATATCGGGGCTTTCATAATGGATTTTCTACTCTGGATTGAAGAGACTTCTCTGGGCGTTCACGTCCGGGAGGATGCCTGGACCTTCGCGATCATGCTTTGTATGCATTCCGTCGGAATGGCTGCGTCGCTCGGCGTGGTGATGATCACTACCTTGCGCTCGATCAGCTGGCTGAAGGGGATTCCAGTACTTGCTCATGCGGGTCTGTTTCCGGCCGCCTGGACTGGTTTTTTTATCAACCTTATTTCCGGCCTTGCGCTTTATGTTTCACATGCCACCGAATATTCATTCCAGGTGGTATTCATAATGAAGCTCTCCCTGCTAGCTATAGGCGGCATCACGATGAAACTGATGATGAATAACTACCGCCTGCAAGGTGATGATGGCAAATCAAGAATGCTCGGCGCCATTACTTTAATGTGCTGGGTCGGCGCCATTATCACTGGCCGCCTGATGGCTTACGCTTAACAAGGGGAGTTGAATATGAATGACGATATGTTGAGATGGATTGGCGATACCTGGATGGGTTCTGCCATGCGTGATATTTACTGGATGTGGCCCTTCATGGAAAACTTCCATTTCTTTGGCCTCTCCGTACTGTTCGGTGGCTTGGTGGCGATCGATCTGCGAGTTCTGGGCGTGGCGCGCTTCGTGACGATGAAAGGTGCCCTGACGCTGATCCCTTACGTATGCATCGGTTTTGCAATCAATTTGATCACCGGCATGTTCTTCTTCACCGGCGATCCTTTCCGCTATTACTACAACCTTGCCTTCCAGTGGAAGATGGGACTCATCGTGCTTGCGGGCATCAATGCACTGTGGTTCTGGTTTGGCGAACACGCCAAGCTCAGCAAGCTGGCAGATGGCCAACAGGCCGACTTCGGTGCCAAGCTGATTGCGGGTGCTTCACTGCTGATCTGGGTAGGCGTAATTATTCTCGGCCGTCTGATCCCTTACCTCGAATAATTTTTTCCTGTCGGCAATCACTCACTGAAACCGCTGCCTGCCAACGCAGGCAGCGGTTTTTCTTTTGCGCCTCCCCGACTCTCTGAGTACACTTGACGCAACAACCAGAGCAATAGCTAAAAGTGGAATCTTATGTCGCGCAAGCGTAGCAGCGTTTTTACGGCACTTCTTTTTTTTACTACCTCCAGACGTGATTCCTGCAACAAGCAGGTGCGACAAGGCATTCTCAAGAAAAACAACGCACAATGACTGTCCGCCAACATCACCGCCGCATTCTCAACAACGTCATTTTCGGTTATGAAACGCTGGCTGGCCGGAGATTTGATCTCGCGCTGATTGTACTCATCTTATTAAGTGTACTCGCCGTCATGCTCGATTCCGTCGCGGCTATCCACGATCGCTTCCATTCTCAGCTACTGGTAGTGGAATGGATTTTCACAGTTATTTTTACCGTCGAGTATCTGCTACGGTTGTATTGCACCACCAGAATCCGCAAATATGCGTTCAGCTTTTTTGGCCTGGTCGATCTGTGTACGATTCTCCCCACCTACCTTGCATTGTTTTTTCCAGGCGCAAATTACCTCACGTCAGTACGTATACTGCGCGTGATGCGCATCTTCCGCATCCTCAAACTCATGCGTTTTATCGGCGAAGCCAACATCCTGATCCGGGCACTCATGATGTCACGCAGAAAGATCCTGATTTTCGTGCTGTTTGTGCTGACGCTAAACGTAGTGTTTGGTGCACTGATGTATGTGGTAGAAGGACCTGCGCATGGGTTTACGAGCATACCGGTCGGGGTGTACTGGTCAATAGTCACGGTTACAACTGTCGGTTATGGCGACATCAGCCCAGGCACTGCTCTTGGGCAATTCATCGCCTCGCTTTCCATGCTGACGGGTTACGCGATCATCGCGGTGCCAACAGGAATTGTGAGCTCCGAACTCATGAGTGAATTCCAGAACAAAAGTAAAAGTGAAGGTTACGACTTCACTCTTGTCTGCACTCAATGCCAGCGCAAGGGCCATGAGCGTGACGCTGACTATTGCAAGCGATGCGGTACTAGACTGGCAGGTTAATCACGCAGACAGCACATGCGCCTGCTGAAGTGCTTCCCTGAAGGTAATTGCATAATCGGCTGCACCCGGCTCTGTCAGCACACCCGCTGTTGTGAGTTTGCCTTGCACCAGCGTGTTGGCTTCACACAGCACAACACGCATGTTGCGCTTGCCCAGATCGTTGATGACTTCCTGCATCGCCTGGATGCCGGTGATATCTATGAAAGGCACCCGGCGCAGCCGCATGATCAGCGTAAGTGGATCAGTGTGGGTCTGGTGCAACGCAGATACAAAGTTTTCTACGGCGCCAAAAAACATCGGCCCGGTAATCTCATAAACAAGCACGTCTTTCGGCAAGTCACCCAACCCGTATGCGACCAGCTCACTTTTGAGTGCTGGTGCATCCAGCAATTGCGTTTCGACGGTACTAGCCATGCGTCGCAGAAAATGCAGTATCGCGATAATCACGCCCACATTCACTGCAACAACCAGATCGGCAAACACTGTCAACACAAACGTGATGACAAGTATGACGCGGTCAGCAGTCGGTGCTTTTTGCAGAATGAACGTGAAATGTTTAACTTCGCTCATATTCCAAGCCACTACAAACAGGATCGCGGCAAGTGCGGCCAGCGGTATGCTCGATGCCAGTGGCGCGAGAAACAGCAAGACTGCTACCAGCATAACGGAATGAACGATGCCCGCCAGTGGACTTGTGGCGCCGTTGCGGATATTGGTGGCAGTACGTGCAATTGCCCCCGTAGCAGCAAAGCCGCCGAAAAGAGGCGCCACGATATTGGCAATACCCTGCCCAATCAGTTCCTGGTTCGAATCATGCCTGGTGCCTGCCATGCCATCGGCCACAACTGCCGACAGCAACGATTCGATTGAGCC
>CAIYIP010000079.1 GCA_903926285.1 uncultured Gammaproteobacteria bacterium | reverse complement strand
TTGGTGCCGATGTAGGTGAACGCAACGGCATGCCGTCTGCCGTTATCCCTGGTGGTCGCGTAGACGTGATCGCCGCACAAGGCGAAGCGCCACTGCCAACCCAAGGCACTGCGATTGACCATATCGGCTTTGAAGTAACCGACATGGCGGCCTTTGCCGCGAAGATGGAAACGTTGGACATTACCTTCACACGCCCACCCGAGCGCAGGGATGAAATCCACCTGACAATCGCCTTCATCGTTGATCCGGTCGGCACCAATATCGAAATCACCGAAGGACTCGACGACGTTAAATAAACTTCGTCAACACGCCGGAGCCGGTTTTGTGCTGCTCCGGCAATTCCTGCTCCCCACGATTTACCCCCATCCCCATCATTCCCCTAAATTGAAACCACATAAGTGGCTGCAAATTGCAGCGCCCTCCCCTTTCTGCAAAACCGGACTCGCAACACCCGTATGTTTGTTGCCAGGACATTTAGCCCATGCCAGGACACAGGTTTGTCTGCCGCAGATCAAGCGTTACCCCTTGCAAGAGTGGTAATTTGTAGCAAAATCGTTAACGACACTCAGATCTCCAACAGAAAGCCAGATAGCCCAAAGGAGTTGATGACATGTATATCGACCTGCTTAAAAAACATATCAAAAACGGCATTCTCCACCTCCACCTGCCCAATGGCGGCGAATACACCTTCGGCCAGCAAGGGGTGGAAGCACACTGGAACATCAAGGACGAAGACGCTATCCGCAGTATCGCCAAAGATTGGGAGTTTGAACTGGGCGAAACTTACATTCGGGGTCAGTGGGATGCGGGTAGCACGGGCTTACGCAATTTACTCGCCGTGCTGCGGGAAAACTTCACCAGTTACCGACTCAACCGCTGGCTGCTGCCCTTCGGTGAGGCGTTGAAGGAATGGAACAAGATCAAGCGCAGCTACTCCAATGTCTCGCATCACTACGATGTTCCCGCACCTGTGTTTCGCAAATTCCTTGATGACGAGATGTATTACTCCTGCGCTTATTTCCCGCAGGAATCGCTCACGCTGGAACAGGCGCAACAAGCCAAGGCCCATCACATTGCATCCAAACTGCTGATCAAGCCTGGCAACAGGATTCTCGACATCGGCTGCGGCTGGGGCAGCCTCGCATTTCATCTGGCCAAACATTATGACTGCGAAGTTGTGGGCATTACGCTGTCGAAGGAGCAACTCGCGGTTGCACGCAGGGAGCAGGAAATTCGCGGCGCGCGCAATGTCCGCTTTGAACTCTCGGACTACCGCGAACACAAAGGCAGTTACAACCGCATCGTCAGTGTCGGCATGTTCGAACATGTCGGCCGCCCTTTTTACGAAACCTATTTCGGGCAGGTACGCGACCTGTTGAGGCAGGATGGCGTCGCGCTTATTCACACGATTGGCCGCTCAGGACCTCCAGGCCTTACAAACCCGTGGATCCGCAAGCATATTTTTCCAGGTGGCAGTACGCCGGCCTTGTCTGAAATAACCAGGGCCATCGAACACAGCCGACTGCAGGTGAATGACATCGAAGTGTGGCGCTTGCACTACGCCAACACACTGCGCAGCTGGTACGACCGCTTCCAACAAAATCGCGACGCGATCAGCGGCCTCATGAACGAAGAATTCTGCAGGATGTGGGAGTTCTACCTGTCGGCGTGCGAAGCGGCCTTTCGCTATTCCGACCTCGTGGTCTATCAGGTGCAGCTCGCGAAGCAACATGGCAGCGTGCCGGTAAGCAGAGATTATCTGTATCGTGGGTGATACTCACTTCATCAGCAGTTTAAAGGAGATAAACAATGCGCTGGCAAGGACGTGGACGCAGTTCAAGCTTGAAGTGACCACCTAAGGAATCACGCATCTGCCAGCAGCGGAATAACGCTGGCAGGAGAAGTCCAGTCAGTTATGACTTGAGTGCAATCAGTACCCCGCCTTTAATATTTTGCGCTGCTGGCGCTACTCATGTAGGTATTGTTATTTCGGGCTTCCAGGAATATTGGAACCAGAACGTCTGTGCCGCACGAGGACTGCTGCCTTCTCAATGCGTCAACGCATACATCGCAAAGTTCACGCCGAGCCTGATGGCAAGATTGGCTTCGAGCTGCGGATAACCGGGATCATCCGCGCGCTGCCAGCCGTCGGCGATATCGTTGTTGAAAGTAATCATCACCATCACACGCCCGTCGTCGTCGAGAATTGCGCGCCAGTGCGGCGTGTCGCCACCTTCGCGGTAACCTTGCGGCAGATATTGCCAGGTGGGTATCTGGCGTTTGTCGTGCAGGTCAAACGGCGTCTGGAAAATCGCATGGTCGTCGGGCAAATCGACTACGGCTCGATCAGGAAAAATCCGCTTCAGCGTTTTGGTGAAACCTTCCCACTCGAATTCACCATAAAAACTGTCGCAGAGTAAGAAACCCCCTTTGAGCAGGTGTTCGCGCAGTTTGCGCGCCTGGTTGTCTGTGAGATTCCAGCTGCCGACGAGTCCGGAAATCAGAAAGGGCCAATAAAATGCTTCATCATCCTCATCAAGGTTGACGGGCTGTTCTACGGTACGAACATTGAGGGTGGTAAGTCGTTGCAGCAAGCGCGCAAAAGTTCTGTCACCTTGCGGATAGTCCACTGTCCAGGCAGTACCACCACGACGCCAATCGCCCCTGCCGCTGCCAAAGGGACCGCTCGCGTATTGCGGAAACATCAGACGACCCACAACAAATTCGCCGGGCTGCTCATAATCGGTGGGAAGTTCGTCCTGGCTGTTCCAGTCACGCTCAAGACTTGGATATTGACGCCACGGCTGTTGGCCATGCGCTGGCGCCAGCAGCAATGAAAACATGCACATCAATATCAGCCGAATCCTTAACATATTTCACCAGAAAGCCTATTGCTGGATTCGGCTATGGTAACCCGGCAACAAGCCAAGCGCGCGGGAATGTATCCTGCACAGCCAGATTCTGTGGCGCCACGGCCGGCAGGTGCCGTCCAGGCCGCCTCCAGCCGATCTCCGGCCTTCTCAAAAAAAAGTGAAAATAGAGGTAGGGTAAGACCCGGCTCGTTACGTCTTTGCGGAGCAAGTTGTAGCAGAGGTGGAATTTATGTCGATATCTCAGGGAGAGGCCGCGGCCTGGTTTGCGCGTTTGCAAGCACCGGACTGTCGTCCAGAGGAGCGGGCGCGGTTCGCACATTGGCGCTGGATGATGGCACGCTCACGAGTCTCGATGTCGATAGCGAAGTCACCGTGAAGATGACCGCACAGGCGCCTGCCGTTGATCTCGTCAAAGGCCGTGTGTTCTTCGATGTTGCGCACGACGCCCAGCGGCCGTTTTCTGTTGCCGTGGGCGACAGCCGCATAGTTGCGCTGGGCACCCGGTTTCAGGTGCAGCGCAAGAATCACCTTGTCATTGTTACGCTCGAAGCAGGTTCG
This sequence comes from uncultured Gammaproteobacteria bacterium, assembly GCA_903926285.1. Classification (GTDB taxonomy): domain Bacteria; phylum Pseudomonadota; class Gammaproteobacteria; order Pseudomonadales; family Pseudohongiellaceae; genus CAILUG01. Next base: position 3,159 of record CAIYIP010000079.1, on the reverse strand, counting down.
GTGGAGGTTGTCAGTGAATTTGAAGGCAAGACCCTGCGCGAACAACTCAAGCCTGGCGACCTCGTTTTGAAGTCGCATGACAGAGTGCTGAAAGTTTTGCAGATAAAAAAATGCCGGAGGCAGCACGCGCCTCCGGCATCTGTATTACTTATGCACTCACTACTCAGGCAACGCAAACACATACAACGCATTGCTGTTGTCTGCACTGTTATTGAGGTTGAGGCGTATCGGGCCCATGGTGCCGGTATTGAGGCCGGGATGAGACAGGTTATTACCGGTGATGACAGCGATGTACTGGCGACCATTCACCGAATACGTGATGTTGCTGGTCGAGATCGGGCCACCAAGTATGGTTTCCCACAATACTTCGCCACTGTCCGGATCGTAGGCACTGTAGCGGCGATTGATGTCACCCATGAAGATGAGATCGCCTGCGGTGGCGAGGACCGAGCTGTTATTCGGGATGCGACCGGTTGGCCACAGCGTGATTTCGCCAGTTTCGAGATTGACGCGCGACAGACCGTTCAGCTCGTCCAGTGGAATGCCTGGTTGTGGAATGCCGATTCGGCTTTCGGGCATGGCCGGCAAGGTTTCAGTCGCTTCACTCGCTCGCGTCATGTTGAGGCAATTACGGATGAACGGCACAAAAATCGAGTTGCGACCCGGATCGTAGGCAGATGGCCAGTAACTGCGCGTATTGAAATAACACACGATGCTGTGATCACCTGGATTCTCGAGCACGAGATCACGATTGATATGCGTGATGCCCGTGGTCAGGTCGATGTCGCTGAGGATGAAATTATCGACCGGTGCCGGAAACGGCGTGGCCCAGATAAATTTGCCGGTCGCCTTGTCGAGCATCCACATGCCGCCGCCTTCGCCGATGTTCACGATTACGTCACGTTCTTCGCCTTGCGGAATTTCCGGGTTGATCCACTGCACGAAGTTCGGATCAGGATTGATCTTGGTGCGCACGATGATGCGTTCCTGGTTCATATCTTCATCCCAGTCGTCGCCGGGCAGATGCTGGTAGTACCACGCGAGCTCACCGGTATCAGGATTAATCGCAACCGTCGAGTTGCTGTAGAGATCTGACGGTGCGGAATAACCGGTGCCACCTGCATCACCTTGATGGCGGTCGGCGCGGGTATTGGGTGTTGGATTGGCAATGCCCCAGTAAATCAGCCCGGTTTGCGGATCGTAGCCACCGGGTAGTCCCCAGGTTGAGGCGCGGCGGGTTGCCACAGGTGCCCCGTTCCAGGTATCGAAACCCGGGGGATCATCAGGCGCCTGCGCGGTGTAAAACTTCCAGATGAGTTCACCTGTGTAGGCATCATGAGCCGAGATATAGCAGTTTTCGCGCAGGCCGCCGGTGCATGTACCACCGGAAATCACGTTGCCTTCGACGACAATAGACCCTGAGGTATGGCCGCGTTCGTCCGCGACCGCTTCCCATCGCACTGCGCCGGTTTTGGCATCGAGCGCAACGATGGTCGAGTCGGGTGCGGTGAAATACACCATGTCAGCAAAGATCGACATGGTTTTGGAACGGCCGCCACCGCCGGTGCCGGGATTGGCGTATTCGCGTTTGTATTCCCAGATCGTGTCGCCGGTGGTCGCGTCGAGCGCCGCAACGTTCGAGCCGGGCAGCGTGATGTACATAACACCGTTGTAAACCGTTGGGATGGTTTCGGTCATGCCGGCAGGCAGACCTTTCGACCAGGCCATGCCCAGCTGTTTGACGTTACTGCGGTTAATCTGGTCGAGCGGACTGAAGCGCTGCGCATCCGCCGTGCGGCTGTACCACAGCCAGTCGTTCGGGCTCGGATTGAGCAGCATCGCTTCAGTCACAGGCACGAAGTTTTCAATGCTCGGCATCGAGGAGTACTGGTTGAGAGTATCTGCGGTTGCGAAGGACTCGTCGGATACAGTGGATGCCAGAAAGCGTAAGTATGAGAGCAGTGCGGGATACTGGTTGTCTTCGATTGGCGCAGGTGGCATACCTTTGAGCGGATTGCCGACATGCAGAAATTCACTCAGCGCAGCATCGTCGTCGCGCGCGACACGCTGCAACAGCGACGGTGCCAATTGCCCGCCCTGCCCGTTGCCGCCATGGCAATGTGCACAGGTGGCATTGAAGATGTCGACACCCTCGCCAATATCCTGGGCATAACCCTGTGCTGCAAGTACCGCAAGCAACCCTGCCGTAAACAACTTGCTGAAAGCTGGCCTGGCTATGCGCTTGAGTGACTGTGTTGGTCGATGTCTGATGTGCATGAAATTTTTCCTGGATGCTTGGAACTCTGAGTTTTTGCAAGAGTTCGCATTGTTATTATTCAGCATGCATGGCCAGTATTGCGGAGGCAAGTCGGGCTCGCAGCTCGAGCGGGATTCTAATAGAAGACGTCACGGCAGCGCAGCACTTTGCGCGACGGAATAAGGAAATACAGTGCAAGTTTGCGCGTATCGAAGAAATAGGGGATGGCTGCATTACGATCCCATCACATATCCCTGTTACTACTGCGGAAAAAAGCCAGGTACGCAACAGTCGCTATCACCCAACAGATAGCAACGGTCCACACATCATGAGAAACAAAATGTGCCCCGCGTAGTTGCTGGCCAATGCCAAACAACAGCCCCAGCACGATAACCCCACCAAGCGCATAAGCCTGGAGGTGCGGTCGATAGGTGCGCGCAAGAAAATACAAGCCGAACCATGCGTAGGCGGCACTCGCATGGCCAGCAGGGAAACAAGCGCCGTAATCGGCAGCCAGCGGCTGCCGCGTGAAAATGCCGACATAGTTATTGGCACCACCATATCGCACAAGATCCCAAGGGCAATCCACATGTGTTAATTGTTTGAGCAGATTGATCACAAGCCCTGACAATAATGCACTGGTCAGCAGGTACATCAATGCCCGGCGATGAGCCCGCAGCCGGGGCAGCAGCAGACTCGCCAGCGTCATGAACAACAATACAACCGCCGCCACATTTACCAGCGTTCTGCCGCCCTTGTGCAGCAAGCCACTGGTAAGCCACGCATCCCGCAAACGCCAGCTGCCGCCCGACGTCTGATAGATCCGATCGGCCAGCACGAGATCTGCGCTGGTCAGCACTATCAGTAAAACCAGCAAGCCAAAGCCAAGCAATGGCCACAGC
>CAIYIP010000078.1 GCA_903926285.1 uncultured Gammaproteobacteria bacterium | reverse complement strand
CTCGACGCCAATGCCGCGCTGCCCAAGGCTGGCCATGTTCCCCTCCAGCGTCTAAACCGCACTGAATATGCCCGCTCCGTCCGCGACCTGATCGGTGTCGCAATTGATGCCGAGGAATTACTGCCGACCGAGATCGAGCTGGATGGTTTCGACAATATCGCCGAGGCCCTGAGTGTTTCCCCGGCATTTCTGGCCCAGTTCATCCGCGCCGCGCGCCTGATTGCCACAGAAGCGATCGGCAATAGCCAGGCGAAAACCGCAGTTGCCTCTTACCCGTTTTTCGCCGAAAGCCAAACTGAACATCAGGCCGGTATGCCGCCGGGCACACGTGGTGGCCAGTCCTTCGAGCACAACTTCCCCGCCGATGGCGAATACCGCTTCAACCTGCTTGGGCTGACCGAGTTGAACTCCAGTGCGCTCGAAACCGGGCATACCGTGGTCCTGCTGCTGGACGGCACCGAAGTGTTCAGGGCCAGCCTCGGTGGTCCGGAAGATTTCGAGCTGACGGAACGCACCGGGCCCGCCGGCAGTGCAAAAATCGGCGAGCGCTTCATGAACATCCCGGTCAGCGTACAAGCCGGTCCGCACAGGGTGGTGGCCACGTTCATTGAGCGCTCACGAGCACAGTCGCTGTACTGGTCCGACGCGGGCGAGCATGGCCGCATGCCCCGCATGAACAGTGGAATCGAAGTAGAGGGTCCGTTCAACATCAGCGGCATCGCGATGACGCCGAGCCGGGAAAAGATCTTTATCTGCTACCCCGCTGCGGATGGCGAGCAAACTTCCTGCGCTCGGCAAATCACGGAAAATCTGGCCATGCGCGCCTTCGGTAGACAAATCCTTGAGGAGGACATGGCCACACTGATGCCGTTCTATCAAGAAGGCATGGAAGCAGGCGGCTTCGAGAAAGGTATTGAACAGGTGGTTGCGGCCGTATTGGCTAGTCCGCATTTCCTTTATCGCGGCGTAGTGCCGGATGCCGGCCAGCAAAATCAGCCTTATTTCGCGCTGGATGATATCGAGCTAGCTTCGCGGCTGTCCTTTTTCCTGTGGAGCCAGAGGCCGGATGAAGAACTGCTTAACCTAGCCATAGCCGGCCGCCTGAGTGAGCCGGAAGTGCTTCGGGCCCAGGTGCGCCGCATGCTGGAAGATCCGCGCGTTGAGGCACTGATTGAGAATTTTGCGGTCAAGTGGCTCAACCTGGACAATCTGGCAGATGTAGACCCCGATCCGCGCCTGTTCCCGGAATTCAGCGACGCGCTGATGGCCGATCTGTCTGAGGAGACGCAGCGTTTCCTCGCGAGCGTATTGCTCGAAGATCGACCGGTCACCGACCTGCTGACTGCAGACTACACCTTTCTCAACGAACGGCTGGCCACACACTACGACATTGCTGGCGTATACGGTGCGCAGTTCCGCCGCGTGGCACTCGACGATGAAAGACGTTTCGGCCTACTCGGCAAGGGCGCAGTAATGCTACGAACATCCTACGGCGACCGCACGTCGATTGTGCTCAGGGGTAACTGGGTGCTGGAAAAACTGCTGGGCTCGCCCTCGCCGCCACCGCCGCCTGAAGTGGTCACCGACCTGTCTGTGCAGCCCGGAGAGAAACCAACAACGGTGCGCGCGAGAATGGAACGTCACCGCGCCAACCCTACCTGCAATCAGTGTCACGGCGTAATTGATCCAATCGGCCTCGCGCTGGAAAATTTCAGCGTGACCGGTAAATGGCGTGACCGCGACACACAGGCTGATGCGCAAATCGATTCGAGCGCGGTGATGCCCGGCGGCATTCCCATCAACGGCCCCATCGACCTGCGCAACGAACTGATGGGCAAACCCGAAAAGTTCGTGAGGACCTTTACCGCGAAGATGATGATGTATGCGCTGGCGCGCGAACTCGAGTATTTCGACATGCCGCAAATCCGCACCGTCGTCGATGGCGCGGCCGCTAACGGCTACCATTTGCTCGACCTGGTCATGGGCGTCGTCCAGAGTGATGCGTTTCGTTATCAGGCGCAGGAATCTGGGGCAGCATCCGATGGGGCAGCGGCGACAGTGGCAATTAGCCCACAGCAAGATTAATCAGCAGTAGCGAACGCAGGCAAAAAACCTGCAGGAGAATGGAACATGTTCCTGACCAAAAAACATCTGTCACGCAGGGCGGTACTGAAAGGCGCGGGCGCCTCCATTGGTTTGCCGCTCCTCAGTGCAATGATTCCTGCCGCAACGGCGCTGGCGCAGACCGCTGCCGCGCCGACCATGCGCGTGGGCTTCTTCTACATCCCGCACGGCGCGGTAATGCACAACACCGCACACGGCGCGGGGATGGACCGCTGGCATCCGAAGGGCGGCGCGGGAGCAAGTCTCGAACTCAACCAGATCATGAAACCGCTGGAGCCCTACAAAACCTACCTGAATTCATTCGGCAATCTACTCAATGCCTCCAGCAAGGGATCGGTGCACACCTTGAATCCCGCGACGTGGCTGAGTGGCGTGCGACCACCGGAAAGTTCGTCCGGTGCCAGCATGGCGAAAACGCTGGACCAGGTGATCGTGGATCATCTCGGGCAGGACACCACGCTGCCCTCGCTGCAGGTCGCCTCTGAAACAACTATCCAGAGCGCCGCCTGTAACGGGCCCGGTTGCTACTACAGCTCAACACTTTCCTTTGCGAACGAATCCTCACCTCTGCCGATGGAACACAACCCCCGCAAACTGTATCTGCAACTATTCGGCGAAGGTGATTCCGCTGCTGAACGCAGTGCCATCAACAGCCAGGAAACCAGACTGCTGGACATGGTAGCCGACAGCACCAAGTCTATGCAGAAGCAGTTAGGTGCCGGCGACCGAATAATTCTTGAAAGTTATCTGGATACCGTGAGGGAAATCGAACGCCGCGTAGAAAAAGCTGCCCAACGCGATCTCACTGGCATTGATGTACCGGGCGCGCCGATCGGCGAACTGGACGATTTCGATGAACAGGTCAGACTCATGTTCGACCTTGTAGCCCTCTCCTACCAGGCCGACCTCACGCGCGTGATTTCCTACATGATGGTTTCCGAAGGCACCAACCGCACCTACAACCACATCGGTGTGCCCGACGCCTTCCATCCGGTGTCGCATCACGCCGATGATCGCGAACGCCTCGTACGCGTCTCGAAAATCCAGACCTGGCACATGGAACGTTTCGCTGATTTCCTCGCCAAGATGGCGGCAACACCACACGGCGACGGCACCTTGCTCGACAACTCGATCTTCATGTATGGGTCGAACATGAGCAACAGCGACAAACATGACAACTACCCGGTGCCTAATCTGCTGGTGGGTGGCGGCTGCGGGACACTCAAGCGCGGTGGTCAACACATCGTGTTGCCCGAACGTACGCCGCTGGCCAACCTGCACCTGACGATTCTCAACAAGGTCGGCATCGAGACGCAGAGCTTTGCGGACAGCACCGGCATCATTACCGAAGTCTGAGCAGCACCGATATGAACGAGCCATGCCTATGAGTACTGATCGCAGAGCCCTGTTGAAATTGTCACTAGGTGCGTTTGCTGCGCTGGCGCTGCCGTTCCCGACAAGCGTTTGGGCGCAGCAGTCCGGTAACTTGCCACTGCGAGGAATGGTCTCGGTCATAGATGCTGGCGGTACCAATGTTGTGGTCTGCGAAACTGCGGAAGGCCTCGTGCTGGTGGACAGCGGCGAGCCTGATCACGCCGACCGCCTGACGGATCAACTCGGTAATATCGGCAACGGCCGCGTGCACACGCTGTTCAATACGCACTGGCACCTCCATCAGTGCGGCGCCAACGAAGCGATCGGCAAGAGCGGCGCGGCAATCGTCGCACATCAGAAAACCTGGCATCGGCTGTCTACGCAATATTACCTCCCGCACGAGGAGCGTTATGTTGAGCCTTTGCCAGAACAGGCCAGGCCAACCGTAAAATTCTCGCGCAAGGGCACGTTACAGGTGGGCGATGAAACCATCGAATACGGCCCGCTGGTAGAGGCGCATACCGACGCTGATATCTATGTGTATTTTCGCAATGCCAATGTATTGGCCGTGGGTGGCGCGGTGTCGCCACCAGAGCTCGATCCTGAACTCGACTGGTACGGCGGCGGCTGGATTGGCGGACGCGCGCAGTCCTTGGACACATTGCTGGCGCTCGCGAACGACGACACGTTGATCGTACCGGGAGCGGGCCGCAGCATCAGTAAGGCAGAGTTACTTGCAGAACGCGATATGACACATGAACTATACGCACGCCTGAACAAACTTATCCGCTCCGGCTGCAGCGCATCCTGCATGACACAGCAAGGCGCGCTTGATGGACTAGGTCGCACTTGGCATGACCCACAACGTTTTCTATATGCAGCCTACAAGGGTTTGTGGGCGCATCACTACAATCTGGCGCCGGACATTCTGTGAGCGGGAGATACCATGCGTTTCACTAACGTCCTTTCAAAATTAAAACTTGTGCTGGCTATCGGCAGCGCGTTGCTGACGTTTAACGCTCATGCGGAGTCGGCATTGGCCGATGCTATCGAGCAGGGCGACGGTCAAACGGCACAGTCTCTGCTACAGGCCGGTGCGAGCGTAAACGATGCGCAGAACGATGGCTCGACACCCTTACTGTGGGCCGTCTATCAGGTGGATGAAGCGCTCGTCTCTGCTTTGCTCAGCAGGGAAGCCGATCCTGACCGCGCCAATAATTTTGGCGCCTCGCCACTGAGCCAGGCTGCGCGGTTGGCTAACCTTAATCTCGTGGAGCAGCTGCTGGCAGCCGGAGCAGATCCTGACGTTGCTAATTCCGATGGCCAGACACCGCTGATGCTGGCGGCCTTCAACGGCGCCGTCGATGTCGCACGCGCGCTGGTTGCCAAAGGCGCGGACGTCAATGCGGTCGAACAGTGGACGGGCCAGACCGCACTCATGTGGGCCGCGGCCCGTAACCATCCCGAGATGGCCGAATTCCTGATTGCCAGCGGCGCAGACGTGCAGAAACGCGCCATACATTTTGACTGGTCCAGCCAAATGACCTCCGAGCCACGCGGCCAGTATCGACCTTCCGGTGGTCTAACACCCTTGCTGTACGCTGCCCGCAGTAGCTGCCTGCCCTGTGTGCAAGCCATGCTGGCAGCCGGCGCCGATCCGAATCTGCCAAGCCCAGACGGCGTGACACCGCTGCTGATCGCCATCGACAATTTCAATTTTGGCGTAGCTAATTATCTGCTCGACAAAGGTGCGAATCCGCATGCTTTCGACTGGTGGGGCAGAACGCCACTCTATTTGGCCATCGACGTGCGCAGTATTGAGGCGAGAGAGCAACGGCTTGACCAGGCTGGCAAAGATACTGCACTGGCGTTAGCCAAACGTCTGCTTGATGCGGGCGTGTATGTAGACGCCCAAATGAATTTCCATCGCCCCGGCATCGGCGGCGGTAATGGCCGCTATTCCGATGAACTCTTATCCACCGGCACTGCGCCGCTGTTGCGCGCCGCCGTCGGCCATGATGCGGAAGCCGCGAGCTTGTTGCTGTCCTACGGCGCCGAGGTCGACCTGCCCAATATTTTCGGCATCACGCCGCTGCTGGCAGTTTCCGGCATAGCCACGCCACGCGGCATGCTGAGTGACGGCACCGTGTTCCCTGAATCCAATATCGAAGACCTGGTCATCGAAACGCTGGAGGTTCTGGTGGCGGCAGGCGCCGACGTCAATGCAGTCGTGACCGACACCACCAGCAATACCGCCTTCTGGCCTCGCCACGCGTCAATCACCAACCGCCAGGGCCAGACACCAATTTTCGGTCCCGGCAAATGGGGCTGGATGAAAGTAGCGGAGTTCCTGGTAGCCCATGGCGCCAAGGTTGATGTCACGGATTTCTATGGCAAGACACCTATGGATTCCGCGATGGGCCTCGCAGGCGGGGAACAGGAAGAACAGTACCCGGCGCTGAAGGACTATTTGCAGAGCCGGCTTTGAGGCGCGTTTTCATAACTATTGCTGACTGACGTCCGCACCGACGGTGGGCTGTAACAAAAAAGCCCGGTTGTTACCGGGCCTCTTTTAATAAGTACTCAATTGGCCATACTGAATCAGTTGTAGTCGATCGGATTGTACTCTGGTGAGCACACCTCGACGATGCAGATCGAGTCCAGGGTGCGGTCTGCGGGTGGGGTCTCCAGACCTGCTTCTATCATCAGTTCGCGGAGTACTGCCGCCGTTTCAGGATGCGGAATGGCGGACTGGACTCCAACGCGGACAAGACCATCGGCATAATCGATCGCCAGCCAGGTGTGGGCGGCCAGCTCGGCACTGCCACGGTTATCCGTATTGCCGAAGTCGCGCACGTCCATCCGGGCGCCTGCCGCCACAAGAACCTTTACGACCTCAGTAGATCCCTTATGTCCCGCGCCATGCAACGCCACTCGTCCGGTGTCGGCCTGGAAATTGGGGTCGATGCCGAGTTCCAGCAAAAACTGCACGGCCTCAACCGTCTCTGCGGGGGTCCGTTCTTTGGTAACACCCTCAACCCAGCCGATGCCAGCGGCAGCGGCTAACGGCGTTACTCCCAGTTTGGTATTGATATGAGGATCTGCGCCGCGTTCGATCAGCAGACGCATCAACGCGATATCACCTGACTGGGAGGCGCGCAGGAAGGCTGTTGCGCCCTCTTCATCCAGCCACTGGTTGGTGAATACCGTGCGGGTTTCCGTGCTCTCTATCATCTGCGCATTGGGATTTGCGCCTTTGTCGAGCAGCAGCGTGATGAACTCCAGCGTGTCCATATCGGGTGTACGCGTGGGATAGTCGCCACCTTCAAGATTACGATTGTCGGTGGCCAGGTATAACGGCGTCCAACCACCTTTGTTGGCAAGATTCACATCAGCGCCTTGCTCGATCAGGAACTTTGCCATCTGATAGTTCTGATTCTGGGTTGCCGCCAGCAGCGCGCTCCAGCCGTAGCGGCTTACCTGGTTCACATCGGCACCGGCATCCAGCAGAACGCGGACTGCATCAATCGAACCTGAGCGGGCCGCATACACCAATGACGTCAACTCGCCGCCATCGGGTTCGCGTTCTTCGTTTCGATTAGCGTTGCGGTTTGCGCGCCCTTCATCCTCGCAAATACCAATGTCGTTCTGAACGCAGCCACACAGAGAATTGGGTTCAGCAGGGGCACCCTGCCCGCTAGCGTCAGTTGGCGATGTATTGTCATTGCCGGTTTGGGCTGCGGCGTCCAATACGTCGAGGTCCGGGGATTTCTCTGCGCACACAATAGCGCGGACTTGTAAGCGTACCGATTGCCGTGGATCTTCTGACTTTCCTAACGCTGCGGTGCGCCCATCGCGTAAAACCGGAGCAGAACCGGCTGCAATATTGGCACCGTGTTCGATCAAGACTGCCATGACATCGGCATGGCCTTGATCAGCGGCTTGCATTAATGCGGTCGTGCCACGCTGGGTTTCACTCGCATTGGGATCAGCCCCGTGGTCAAGCAGAACATTGACAGCATCAACGCGCCCAGAACGAGCGGCAAGCATAAGCGGTGTGCGTCCAAGCGGCAGTTGTTCATTGGCATCGGCACCACTATTGAGCAATTCCTCGAGCATAGCTGCGTCACCCTGGTTTGCCGCCAGCCACATTGCGGTAGAGCCATTGCGATTAGCCGCCGCTGGGGCAGCGCCGGCCTTGAGCAACAGCTCGGCCAGCTCCACATCGCCGTGGTAGGCGGCCCAATGCAGCGCTGTGGCGCCGTCGGCTTGGGCAGAATTCACCTCAAAGCCGTCCTTCAACAACTGGCTTACTGCTGCGTTATCGCGCTGCATCGCGGCATCGGCCACGTCAGACTGCGCTACGGCAAAGTTTGCAGATGCGACAGCCAGTGCCAACGCCAGCGCGCGTAATTTCAACCTACCTGGCCCTGCCCCAATGAGTCTTGTATTCATGGTTCTAATCTCCACCTTAACCAAAGCGGGCCCCGCCCCCCGGAACCCTCGCTTTGGGCTGCTATAACTTTCATAACGCAACTTTCGTTATTGTTAGTCGCTATTATCGCTAGTCATGCGGCGCAAGCCATAACTGGCCAACTACAAATTTTATGTTTTACAGGCATTCCTTAAGGTTGCCAAAACTGTCCCGGTGAATATCGAGCTGATTCAAGATGGCTAATGGGTTGCCCGTCGGCAGTGTTTTGGTGGATACGCCAAGTGACACCAGCCTTGCATCTTGCCGCGGTTTGCACCGATAAGAATGCATGGCAAATCATGAAAAGTGCTGGTAAGAGTTCCCCATTTGATACCTGTAGAACAGCCCTGAGCCGCTACCTTCATCATCCAAAAGCCACCGAAACAAGTGGCTTTCGTTTCCAGTCTGAACCGATACAGCAGGGCTCAGACTTTGAAGTAATACATCAGTTCAAATCCGCCGGGTCGTAATCCACCGAGCACACTTCGACGATGCAGATTGACTCCAGTGTACGATCCGCAGGAGGCGTTTCAAGACCGGCCGTGGTCATCAGTTCGCGCAGAACTGCTGCAGTTTCAAGATGCGGAATGGCAGACTGCACACCTACACGAACCAGACCATCAGCATAATCAATTGCTCGCCAGGTGTGGGCCGCCAGTTCAGCACTACCACGGTTGTCGGTATTGCCGAAGTCGCGGACGTCCATGTTGGCACCTGCCCCCACCAGCATTTTCACGACCTCGGTGGCGCCTTTGTGGCCAGCTCCATGCAGCGCAACGCGGCCGGTATCGGCCTGGAAATTGGGATCAATACCCAGCTCCAGCAACAGTTTCACAGCTTCCACCGTTTTCTCCGTCGACCATTCTTGAGTGACACCCTCGACCCAGCCAATACCGGCAGCTGCCGCCAGCGGCGTCACTCCCAGTTCGGTATTGATGTTGGGATCAGCGCCACGTTCGAGCAGGAGCTTCATCAACTCAATATCGCCGGACTGCGAGGCGCGCAGGAAAGCGGTAGCGCCTTTTTCATCCAGCCACTGGTTGGTGAACACGGTACGGGTTTCCGAGCTCTCGATCATGCGAGCGTTGGGATCAGCGCCCTTTTCGAAGAGAAGCGCGATGAACTCCAGTGTGTCCATATCTGCTGTGCGTGTGGGATAGTCACCACCCTCGATGTTACGGTTGTGTGCTGTCTGTGTGCTGTCTGTGTGCTGTCTGTGTGCTGTCTGT
>CAIYIP010000077.1 GCA_903926285.1 uncultured Gammaproteobacteria bacterium | reverse complement strand
TGTCCGGGCTTTGAAAGAATACTCCTGGAATGAATGCCTCGTTGATCAAATGCTGTCCATGTAACTGGACAATGAGTTTGTCATGAAAAGATTTCTTCCTGTCCTGATTCTTTGCTGCAACTGGATGCCCGCTGCAGCCCAGGATCTGGTCATTACCAATGCCCGCATCCTTGATGGTACTGGTACTGATATAGACCGTGGCACCATGGTCGTGCGTGGCGGCAGGATAGTGTCAGTCACGGCCGGACCTGCTACTGCTGAGGGTTTGCCAGTAATCGACGCCAACGGCATGACCCTGATGCCGGGCTTCATAGATGCGCACCGCCATATTATCAATGGCGATTCCGACCAGTGGTTCCGGGAACAATCGGTGGAGCGTATGCAGGAATTTCTGGAAGCTGGCTACACCACCTTGATGTCTGGTGGCGGCCCGGTCCCCGGCATCGTGCAATTGCAACAAAAAATAGTCGACGGCGAGCTCGCCGGTCCTCGCATCATTACGTCAGGGCGGGTTGATCCCGGCAATTTCAAAACAGAAGAACTGGCACGTGCGGAAGTCGGGAAAATGGCTGCAGCCGGTGTCGAAATCATTAAAGCCCGTATCGATGAGTCTGACGGAAACAGGGAATTGCTTGCCGCAATCGTGGACGAAGCAAAAAAATATAACCTTGAAGTCATGGTTCATGCGGTAACGGTGCCGGCGATGCGTTCAGCCATAACAGCAGGTGCTGGGAAACTGGTGCATACCACCAACAACAGCTGGCTGACCAACGAAGAGGCGCAGTTGGTCAGGGATGCCGGCATTGAAAATCTGACGACTGCCGGATTTGCGGTGCCGACTTTCGGTGTCTTCAATGATGACAACATTCCAACTTTCAGGGATGGCAGCCCCTGGCCTGAAGGTATTCTCGATACGGGTTCCAATGCCGCTGGCGAGAAGGTCGTCAATGCCAGAACGCTCTGGGATAACGGCGTCACGCTGGGTTTCGGAACAGATACCGGTTACCTGCCGCTGGACGGTCTGGCACACGAACTGCGTGCACTCAACCTTATGTTTTCACCCCTCGATATTGTCAAACTGATGGGGCCAAACACTGCGGCTTTCATAGATATGAGCGATGAAATCGGCACGCTCGAAGCAGGCAAAATTGCGGACATGGTGCTGGTGGATGGTGATCCACTTAAGCTGATATTCAACCTGTTGAACGTAGTAGTCGTCATACAGGGCGGCACTGTTGTCGTGGATCATCGCGCGCAACAATAGTGTTTTGGCGCGCTCTGCACCTGAATATGTCGAATTCCTCCTGGGGGCAAACCATGGCAAATAAAGTACCTTTTGTGTTGTTCCTCGGCATGGCTGGTCCGGTGCTGGGCAGTACTTGTGAAGAAATCGGGACGCTGGATCTGGACAATGTCGCCATCACAGCCGCAGAGGAAGTGCCTGCCGGCGATTATCAGATACCCGACTCGGCCCTGGCGGTGAAACTTCCCTCTCACTGCAGCGTGAAAGTGATACTGACGCCGTCTGCTGATTCTCACATAGAGATGGAACTGTGGATGCCGAGCACAGACTGGAACGGGAAATTTCTGGCCCTGGGTAATGGTGGCTGGGCGGGCTCTATTAGCTACGCGGCAATGGCATCGGGTCTGGAAGAAGGTTATGCAGTGGCGTCGAACGATACAGGCCACAAGGAATACAGTGCAGCCTTTGCTGTGGGGCATCCTGAAAAACTCGTGGATTTCGGCTATCGTTCAATGCATGAAATGGCGGTCCACTCCAAAACCATCATAGGGCGCTTTTATGAGCGGGCGCCGACACTGTCGTATTTTGAAGGCTGTTCCACCGGCGGCCGGCAGGGACTTATGGAAGCCCAACGTTTTCCGCAAGATTTTGATGCCATAATCGCCGGGGCTCCCGTAAACAACATGTTTAATGTCAGTGCTGCCCAGATGCACAGCATGGTCTCTATCCTGTCTGATCAAAGCCTGTATCTGCCACCGGAGAAGGTGCAGTTACTCCACAATGCGGTGCTTGCCGCTTGTGAATCTGTCGACGGAGTCAACGACGGGTTCCTGAATAATCCAATGGCCTGTCATTTTGACCCACAAACCCTGCAGTGTTCAGCGACAGCCACCACTGATTGCCTGACACCGGAACAGGTTGCGTCGGTGCGACAGGTTTATGCGCCTGTCAAAATGAGTACCGGCGAGGAAGTGTATCCGGGACATGCACCGGGATTTGAACTGGGTTGGCGCATGCTGGAGCAGGGCGCAGTTCCGCCTACGCTGCAGTCTGATACGTTCAAATACATTGCTCATCAGGATCCGGACTGGGACTGGCAGACCTTTGATCTGGACACCGATACCAGGCTGGCGCTGGCGAGGGCGGATGATGTCTCGTCGATAGATCCGGATTTGAGTGAATTCAAGGCACGTGGCGGCAAGTTGCTGATGTATCATGGCTGGAACGACCCCGGTCCTTCCCCCTACAATTCCATCAATTATTATTCATCCGTGCTTAACACGCTGGGTGGTGACCAGTCTGACTGGTTGCGCATGTTCATGATGCCTGGCATGGGCCATTGCCGTGGTGGCATAGGGCCGGACCAGGCCAATTTTCTTGATGCTATCGATAATTGGCGTGAGCAGGGGATTGCACCTGACAGCATTGAATCATCGCGCATCCAGGATGGAAATGTGGATATGACGAGGCCATTGTGCCCGTATCCGCAAGTGGCTGCCTGGACCGGTGAGGGCAGCACCGATATTGCTGAAAGCTTTGTGTGCGAGGCGCAATAATCCCCGCGGCACCGGGCTGCCCGGAGCTTCATTGAAATGAAAGCATTCAGGGACCTTTGTAATTTTGAGCCGCGGGTTAAATCAAGTGCCCGTTTGCCTTCCACTAACATCAAACCAAAGAACACTATTTAGAATATGAATGGAAAAATTGGATTCGAAGAACATTTTGCAATTACAGAAACCCTGGAAGAAGCGCGGAACTTTGCCGGCGACGGAGGCATCTGGAAAGATTTTACCCGCCAGATACTGGATCTTGGGGATGAGCGCCTTGAACATATGGACAAGAGCGGTATCGAGGTGGCGCTGCTGTCTCTGAATGCACCAGGACTGCAGGCAATTCTGAATGCCAATGAAGCGCTGCATCTCGCGCAGAAAAGTAACGAACGTATGGCCGATGCCGTGTCCAGACATCCTGGCCGCTATGCCGGCCTTGCTGCGCTGCCCATGCATGATCCGGATGTTGCAGCGAAAGAACTCACCCGCTGCGTTAAAGAACTCGGATTCAAAGGCTGTTTGGTCAACGGATTCCAGCAGGTAGACCATCCCGAGAATGCCAAATACTACGATCTGCCGGAATATCATTCTTTCTGGGCAACCGTAGCGGAACTCGACGTGCCTTTCTATCTGCATCCGCGTATGCAAATTCCCACGCAGGCCAAAAACTATGAAGGACATCCATGGCTGATGAGTGCGCCCTGGGGCTTTGCAGTGGAAACCTCGATTCACTCTTTGCGTCTTTGTGGATCAGGCCTGTTTGATCTCTATCCAAAACTTAAAATTTGCATAGGTCATCTTGGAGAAAATATTCCCTTCGGACTTTGGCGCATTGATGCGCGCATGCGATTTTCTCCGCGTGGTTATCGTGGCAAGCGGCCACTGGGCGATTATTTCAGGGATCACTTCCACATCACTACAAGTGGCAATTTCAATGATCCGGCCTTCCGCTGCACGCTGGATACTATAGACAACGACAAAATTTATTTCTGTTCCGACTATCCGTTTGAAAAGATGGAGGATGCGTCCACCTGGTTCGATAATTCAAGCGTGATAACCAATGCACAGCGGTTGAAGATGGGTCGCACCAATGCGATCAGACTGTTCAACCTCGAACTCAAATAAGCTGCAGGCATATCAGGAGTTGCAAACACCTGTGTCTGCAGATTTGAAGCTTTTTTACTGAGTTTTTTTCCCTAGGGGGATGTTATGCCGCAACACCAAAATGAATCAGGCAACATGGCGCTGGACCGGCGGGCGTTTATGCTGACGGCGCTGGCCGCAGGTACCGTTGCTGTTGGTGCCAGTGCTGTGGTCCGGGCGCAAGTGGCAGAAACTGCAGGAGCAACTGAAGGCCTGTCTCCGGTAGTGGAGACTGCGCTTGGCAGCATCCGTGGCGCCAGACGGGACCGGGTTTTTTCCTTCAAGGGTGTGCCTTATGCAGCAACCACGGCCGGAGCGGGGCGCTTCCAGCCCCCGACTGCAAATGCAGGCTGGTCTGGTGTGCGCGATGTGCTCGAACTTGGTCCCCGTTGTCCTGTGCCACAATCCACCGCGCAGGCCGAATTTGTCATCATGGATAGACGCGAACCTGCGGGTGAAGATTGCCTTTGCCTGAACGTATGGACTGCCGGGCTGGGTGACGGTGGCAAGCGCCCCGTCATGGTCTGGTTGCACGGTGGCGGTTTCCGGGGAGGATCAGCCGGTCATCGTTGTTACGATGGAACCAACCTCGCGGACAAGCATGATGTCGTCGTGGTTGGGGTAAACCACCGGGTAAATATCTGGGGTTATCTCTATCTGGCAGACATCGGCAATAGCCAGTTTGAACAGTCCAGCAATGTCGGCAT
This sequence comes from uncultured Gammaproteobacteria bacterium, assembly GCA_903926285.1. GTDB lineage: Bacteria > Pseudomonadota > Gammaproteobacteria > Pseudomonadales > Pseudohongiellaceae > CAILUG01. Next base: position 2,972 of record CAIYIP010000077.1, on the reverse strand, counting down.
GCTCGATATCGTCGCCTCGCTGGAGTGGGTTCGCGACAATATTGAGCGTTTCGGAGGTGACCCGGATAATGTGACGGTATTCGGGCAATCTGGTGGTGGCAGTAAGGTCAGCACCCTGCTGGGAATGCCCTCCGCACGTGGCTTGTTTCATCGCGGTATCGCCATGAGTGGCTCACAAGTCACCAGTATTTCAAGGGAAGATGCGACCAAAACGGCAGAGCGCTTTCTGGCAGCGCTGAACATACGGCCTGAGCAGGCGGCAAAAGTCCTCGATATTCCTTACTACGACATTCGGGAAGCAGCGAACATACAAGCCTTCAATTGGGGTCCAGTAATGGATGGCAGGACGATACCGGCCCACATCTTCGATCCGGTCGCTACGCCGCTTTCAGCTAATGTTCCGCTGATGATCGGCTCCATGGAAACAGAAGCAACCTGGAACACCGACCAGCAATATGATCAGCTGGATGAGGCAACTCTGCAGATAATGGCCCAGCGTGTCTTGCGCACGGATGCGGAACAGGCGCGGCAGGTGGTTGCTGTCTACAAAGCCGGCAGGCCGCGAGCGAGCAATCTGGACCTTTACCTGATTCTGGCCTCCGATGTGTCAGGCTTCCGCGTAGGTACTGATACCCAAGCCGAGCGCAAGGCGGCGCTTGGTGCCGCACCAGTCTACAAGTATTACTTTGACTGGTATTCACCGGTTGCAGGCGGCAATCTGCGATCCATGCATACTATGGATATTCCGTTCTTCTTTGACGATGTGAAGACAGCGGTGTCCCTGATCGGTGACGCACCCGAACTGCAGGGCATGGCTGATAAAGTATCCGCCGCAATTGTGGCCTTTGCACGGACTGGCAATCCAAACAGAGCGGGATTGCCGCAATGGGATCCTTTCAATGGTGACAGCCGGGCGACAATGTTTCTTGATCTGGACATGCGTCTTGTCGCTGATCCTTACCGTGAAGAACGACTGGCACTTATGGGAGTGTTGTCGCAGCAAGCCTAGTCTCTCCCGATCATAGGGAGCCGATTGGCGCATGGCTGGCATGCAGGAATCCTTTCCGGAATAGCGGTGCTACCCCATAGTGTAGCTTTGCCTTTACGCCTGTCTGCCAGCAACCTTGCGCTCATTCACTGTGTTGTCAGGCAATGGCCGCAACGCTGATCAGTGTCAAGGTCGGCTTGCCTTCTTCTCTGGCGATGGCCTTATCCACGGTGAAAGTCGCTTGCCAGTCGTTCAGGCCTTCCGGATCCACGAGCACTTGTGAAACGGTCCACACGCGCGTTTCGTCGTCTTGCGTGATGTAGGTATGTTTGTGATTGCGTGCTTCAGGGTCCAGCGTTATACGCGCGTGCTCCTGGTAATAGTCGTCTGTCATTTGATGGAGTTCGTCCTCAGTCCACGGTGGCACAATGGCTGCCGCATCATCGTATCTGCCTGCTGCAAGCGAGCGCAGGAAGTGAAAAATCTCAAGGCGGATGAGGGCAGTAAACTCGCGTTTGTTCTTCGTGATGTCGATCACCTCCAGTGCTTTGGTGGTGTCATCTTCGTCAGGCTTCCAGTCGGGATTTTTGAGGCGTTCCCATTCATCGAGCAGGCTACTGTCCGTGCCGCGGAGCAAGCCCGCGAGCCAATCCTCGATTTCCTGTACGTCTTCATTCTTGAATACAGGCGGCACGGTTTGCGCGAGCACTTTATGTACACTCGCGATGTGTCTTAGCAGCACTCCTTCCGAACGCTCGAGATCGTAGAGTTTGATATAGCCTGGAAAGTCGACAAAGTTCTCCACCATCTCGCGCACGATGCTCTTGGGGCGGATGTTTTCCTGGCCCACCCACGGATGCTTCATTAAAAAAGTAGCGAATGTGCCGTAGATAAATTCACGCTGTGGCTTGGGATACTCCAGCGCGTCGAGTTTGGCGATGCGCTCTTCGTACTCGATGCCCTGTTGTTTCATCTCGGCCATTTTTTCTGTTTTCAGCGCATCCAACTGGCGGCGCAAAATGATGTCGGGATTCTCGAGGATGGATTCGATGAGTGTAAGTATGTCGAGCGGATACGTGGGGCTTGCCATATCCAGCAGCGCGAGTGTGTCGATGAGATAAAGTGACAGCGCATGGTTGAGCGAGAAGTCCTCCTGCAGATCGATATTCAGGCGCAGCTTGCTGCCACCAGCGCGCTCGGAAAGCGGTAAGATTTCGATGATCTGGCGTTCGAGCAGCGAGCGAAACAGTTGCCATGCGCGCTTGCGATGCACTTTCTTCTGCGGCGCTGTTTCATGACTGTCGGAGATAAGCTGCTGCATGGCACGACAGCCGTCGCCCTTGCGGCTCAGCACTTGCAACAACATGGCATGCGTGACCTGGAAGCGTGAGACGAGTGGTTCCGGCGATGCTGTCTGCAAATTCGTAAAGGTATCACCAGTCCACATGACAAATTTTTCCGGCGGCTTGCGCTTCACCAGCTTCTTCATCTTCTTCGGATCACCCGCCGCCTTGGCTTCGAGTCTGGCATTCTCGAGGACATGCTCAGGCGCCATGCCGACGACAAAACCGATGTCGTCAAAACCCTTGCGGCCCGCGCGCCCGGTGATCTGATGAAAGTCACGCGCCGTCAGGTTGGCCGTTTTGGCGCCACTGTATTTGCTGAGCTGCGTCAATAGCACCGTGCGGATGGGCACATTGACACCTACGCCGAGTGTGTCGGTGCCGCAGATGATTTTCAGCAAGCCCTTTTGTGCGAGTTGTTCCACTAACACCCGATACTTTGGCAGTAGTCCCGCATGGTGCAGGCCGATGCCATGGCGCAGGAATTTCTTGAAGTCCTTGCCATAGGGACTGTTGAATTTTATGCCGATGAGCGCGTCGGCAATAGCGGCCTTTTCTTCCGCATTACAATAATTTTGACTCATCAAGTTCTGAGTGGTCTGGGCGGCATCATTCTGCGTGAAGTGCACAACGTAAACGGG
>CAIYIP010000076.1 GCA_903926285.1 uncultured Gammaproteobacteria bacterium | reverse complement strand
CGTGTGCTTACGCAACCTGCGGCTGCAGAATTCGAGGAGCGCTACTGTGTGCCGCCTTCACCTGCGGGTTTTACGCTCGCGGCCGTTACCGAACGTATGCGCCAGCAGATGGTGAGCACAGATGCGCGCCAGAACCTGAAGGAAGCGAGTGGCAAGGCCGCTTATGAGAAATATCCGATCGGAAATGATTGTGTGTGTTATTCACTGGCAGAGGCTGGTTCGGCCTTGCAACGCTGGCAGCATGCAGCACAGCAGGGAATCGCGGCCACGACTGAAGCAACCGGCACTCTGATTCTCGAACTGGGCAGTCTGCATTCTGCGCATTACGGCGCACCATTCTGGGTAAACAAAACACCAGAAATTTCGCGTTTTGCTCCTGAATTGCGCGCGGCGTTGGATGTATGCAAGATCATTTATGTGGTGCGGGATGGCATGCAGGTTGCGGCATCTGGACAGAAGCTGGGCTGGGGCAGTATTGAAACTCTGGCCTTTAACTGGAAGGGCTTGCTTGAGCAGACGCGTGACGCCATGCAGGACTTTCCTGATGATTATCTCGAAATACGTTATGAAAATTTGATCCGCGAACCCGGGGCCACACTCAATAAAGTGCTGGAATTCTGCGGTCAGCAGCAAAGTGGCAGTGAGATCATTGCCGAGTTTCGGCAACGCTTTGGTGCATCGGCATTTGCCGTGGCCAAATTGTCGGAGAGTACAGCGCTCAGCCCGTCTGACCGTGCAACCTTTTTGCGCGTTGCTGGCGACCTGCAACAGGAGCTTGGTTATCCCGCGTAAAGTGTGCGGGAAATTGCTGCAATGTCAGCCCAATTATGGCTTTGTGATTCAGATAGGCCCGGGCAGTTGGCGCTATGAATTTGACCTTAATTACAGTAGGCTGCCGGCCACTTTTAACGTTTGGAACGGAGCTAGCTTATGCTGAAAAACATAATAAAATCTCCTGTTGTATACGTGTTGGGCATTGCCTCACTGCTGCCACTACAGGCCTTCGCACAAACCTGTGATCGCGCCTGTCTTGAAGTACTTGTTGATACCTATCTTGATGCAGTCATTGCCAATGATCCTGCTGCTGTTCCATTGAGCCCTGATGTACGCTTCACCGAAAATGGCCAGCGCCTGGAAATCGGTGATGGCTTGTGGAATACGATGAAGACCAAAGGTGATTACCGGATTTTTGTCACTGATGTACCGGCCCAGCAAGTCACGTTCATCGGCACCATTGGTGAAGACCATCGCGAAGAAGACAAACAAAATCTCGCGCTGATCGGGCTGAGATTGCGACTTGAAAATGGCGGCATCACGGAAGTTGAACAATTTGTGGGTCGCGATGTAGCTGCGGCCGAAAGAGTTGCCGCACTTACACCACGCGCAGTATTTACTGAGGCTGTACCTGCTCCCGCACGCATGAGCCGCGCGGATCTGCTCAAGACTGCGAATATGTATTTCAGTGGCATGCAGCGCAATGACGGCAAAGGCGAATATCCGTTTGCCGACCACTGCAACCGGCTTGAAAACGGCATGCAGACGACCAATGCGCCAGTACCTGCAGGCCAGACCAGAGCCGACCCCGCTAATGCATCCACGTATTCCGCGCAGTGGAGTTGCATGGAACAGTTCAAGTCGGGTCTGCTTTATTTCGTCAATCGTATTCGTGATCGCAGGTTTGTGGCTGTTGATGAAGAACGTGGTCTTGTGATGGCCATTGGGTTCTTCGATCACTCTGGCGGCGAATTCCGTCATGCTGTAACGCCCGATGGCAAACCGGTTATCGGCGGTCCAGTCCAACCCTGGACCTGGTATATCGTCGAGATGTTCAAGGTGGAGAACGGCAAACTTGGAGAGATTGAAGCGCTGTTGCAACAGGTTCCATACGGCATGCTTTCCGGCTGGTCCACCTATGAGGATGGCATGAGTTCAGAGTTGCAGGATGCAACGTTGAAAATTAACTAGGCTTGCAGACCTGCGTGGCCTTTGTTTCCACACAAGTTGTTCACGAAAATTTTTAAACCAGCATTTTATAAACAGCCATTTATAGGCCAACAAGGG
>CAIYIP010000075.1 GCA_903926285.1 uncultured Gammaproteobacteria bacterium | reverse complement strand
CATCGATGTTCGCCTGTTCGGGCTGCTCGTTGCCGGGCGGCGGCATCAAGCGGCTGCCAAGTTTTCTCAGCACGGCCTCGAAGACTGCGGGCTGCTCATGGATGCTGTCCGGGCCCATCAGGCTGAACGCAACCTGACCTGCCCAGTCCTCGTCGTTATGACAGTCCAGACAATAGCGCTCTACCAGAGACCACTGTGGATGGTCGGTCTGCTCTTGCGCAAGAGCTTGCACGGCTACCAAAGGCAGCAAGCTCAGCAGTATGGTTTTGATACAACGGTTCACAGAGTCGTTCCAGGTTGCAGTAATGGTGGGCCGGGCCGGCGCCCTGACACAAAACAAGAATAATCAACCAGCACAGAACAGTCCAACAGGCTGGGGCCAAAACCCGCATAGCGCTCAAAAAGCCACACTTTATGCGCAATTGCCAACACTCCAATTTTCATCGACTGGGGTTAGAAACCTATTTCTTCTTCCCGCTGTTGTTTCCTGCGTCGCCCTCGTCTGCGCCACCGGTTCCGGCCATCTGGTGCTTACGGCTTGTGCGCTGATAATGTGGGCTGTACTCGAGGCCGTACGGAGTTTTTATCTTGAGGCTGGCTTTTTCATCAAAAAACGTCTGGCTCGTTTTTCGCCTTTCCGCGCTCTCTTGCTCGGTCCCGTCGACAAACCGGATTTCCTCGCGCGGGACAAAAAAGACCTGGCCGACCGGCAAGCTGTGCGATGCCGAAATGGACTCGCCTGGCGCTAGTACGTAGCGGAACTCGGTATCATGAACGTACCAATCGGTTTGCACCCGAATCACCAGCATCGGAGCGATCGGTCGCTCGGTCATATTCAGTACGGAAGAGTAAACCGTATCCCAGCCGGGCGGTGTCTGGAAGTTGTATGCGCCACGCAGCGTCACCGCGCCTGCTGGCGTGCCGAGGTCATCGGGAACGATAAACATCCGCGCTATTGTCTTGGCGGTTTCCTTGAATCCGGGCGTCTCGGGAATCATCAGCGTGACTTCTTCCCTCCGTGTACCAATGCCGCCTATCGCGAGCCTGTAGGTGATGGTAAATACCTGCTCCCACTTTTTCCCCGTGGGGTTTACCGCATACCCGAATTGATAGACACCTTCGCCCTCATAACCGATCTGGATCTGCTCATTCTCGGCCAGCGAGGGATAGACCAGTGCGCCCAGCGAACTGCCCGCTTCCAGCACGGGACAAAGCCTGGCGTGCTGCGGAAGCAGCGGCCGTTGGGCCTCGATTTTGGGACGTAGGCCGAAGCCCGGACGACGAGGATTGGGAAAGAGAGTGACGTTCATTGGCGGGAGTATATCGGAACAAGTGTCAGCGGCAAGTGCCGCCCCAAGTCTTCTGTTGAGTACGTTGATCGCGGATTGACTTGATTTTGAAGTCAGGGTGTCAGCGACAGCCGAACCGATCTGACTTGTTCGGAAGCGTTTTGGCCTTTCACGCACGTGTGCCAGGATTGGGAATAGAAATTCCACTTTACATTTGAGTATGTCTTTGTATATTCCCACTACTGGTTGTCAGCGCAGCAACCTGATTATTAGCACAGTTTCCATAATAATAACCACTACACCCTCAGGGGAGGAACACCATGAAATCTGACAAATACCGGTATTTCAAATTAAGCTCGCTCGCAATTGCAGT
>CAIYIP010000074.1 GCA_903926285.1 uncultured Gammaproteobacteria bacterium | reverse complement strand
CCAGGATACATGCCCAGCAGATTGATCAGCAAGGTGGTGCCGCTGCGAAAACCACCGATAAAAACGCGAGGGTTTGACATGTATTGCAAGACCTTCAGGACGAACTCAACAAGGCTGCGCAGTATACTCAAGCGGCATCTGAAAGGCAGGTAAAAAATTGCTTCAAGTATCTGCCATTGTGGTAAATTACGCTGGGTTTAAGGCCCTTTTGCCAAACCACCCAGACCTCTTTTATCCAGCCAGTTAACGGACGCACAGTATGACAAAACCTTGCCGGGCACCCGACCCCAACACCAAAACACCAAAATTCAAACTTCCTGCAAATGCTACCGATACCCACTGCCATATCTTTGGTCCAGCTGACAAATATCCGTACGCAGAAGACCGTACTTATACCCCACCTGATGCGGGACTCGACACGTTCAAGGCGCTGCAAAAAACCCTGGGGCTGACCCGTGCAGTCATCGTGAATGCAAGTTGCCATGGCGTTAACAATGCACCCATCATCGACGCAATTGCACAGAGTGGCGGTGCCTACCGCGGTGTAGCGAACATTGATAAGACCTTCGACGAAAAAGCCATCGCGCAACTCGACAGCCAGGGCATTCGCGGCTGCCGTTTCAATTTTGTAAAACATCTCGGTGGTGTGCCCGATATGGATGAATTCCATCTCATCATCAACCGCATCAAACAATTCAACTGGCATGTGGTCATGCACTTCGATGCAATTGACCTTGTTGGCCATGAACAACTGCTTGATAGCTTGCCGATTCCTTACATCATCGACCACATGGGCCGCGTGCCTACCAAGGACGGCCTCGACCAGCAGCCGTTCAAGATTCTGCTCGAGTTCGCCAAACGCGATAACTGCTGGGTCAAGGTGTGCGGTGCCGAGCGTATTTCATCCATGGGGCCTCCGTTTACCGACGCCATGCCGTTTGCGAAAGCCCTCATCAAGATAGCACCCGATCGTGTATTGTGGGGCACCGACTGGCCACATCCAAACATCAAGGAACACATGCCCAACGATGGCGACCTCGTGGATCTGATTCCATTGATGGCGGAAACACCTGAACTGCAGCAAAAACTGCTGGTCGACAATCCGCATCGCCTATACGGTTTTACCAACAAATAAACTCGAACCGGTAAGTTCAAATGAAACTCAACAGTATCCTCGACAGCATTGGCAACACTCCGCATCTGCGCATCAACACGTTGTTTGGTGACAAGGCAGAAATCTGGATGAAGATGGAACGCGACAATCCGGGCGGCAGCATCAAGGATCGTATCGCTAAGGCCATGATCGAAGACGCGGAGAAATCCGGCATGTTGAAGCAGGATACTGTGATTATCGAACCAACGTCGGGTAATACTGGCATCGGCCTTGCGATGGTTGCTACCATCAAAGGTTATCGGCTGATACTGACGATGCCAGAGTCGATGTCGATTGAGCGCCGCAAGATCATGCGGGCGTTCGGGGCAGAAATTGTGCTGACTCCGCGCGAAAAAGGCATGGGCGGTGCAATCGAAAAAGCCAATGAACTACTCAAGGAAACTGCCAACAGCTGGATGCCTATGCAGTTTGCCAACCCGGCGAACGTAGCAGTGCATCGGGAAACCACCGCCCAGGAAATCCTCGCGGATTTTCCGGATGGTATTGACTACCTCATCACGGGTGTTGGCACCGGTGGTCATATTACGGGTTGCGCCGAAGTGCTCAAGGCAAAATTTCCCCACCTGCAGGTGTTTGCTGTAGAGCCGGAAAAATCCCAGGTCATTGCGGGCAAGGAAAAAGGCCTGCACCGTATTCAGGGTGTTGGCGCGGGTTTTATTCCTGCCGTGCTTGATACGAGCTTGCTTGATGGCACCATTGCGGTCAGCGAAGAAGCTGCGTTCGAGATGACCCGACGCTGTGCACGCGAAGAAGGTGTGTTGGTTGGCATTTCTTCGGGCGCAACGCTGGCGGCACTTGCGCAAAAATTACCTGAAATCCAGCCCGGACAACGCGTGTTAATTTTTTGCTACGACACGGGTGAAAGGTATCTGTCAATTGAAGATTTGTTTGTGGCTTGATGTCTACTGCCGATGTGGCGACATTGATCCTGACGACGAGCTATCCTCGTTTACAGCAGTCAATGGGCATTTTTTCACTCCACGTTATTTGTATAACGCCCCATCTTTTCGAGCGGGAAATATTTGCTCCGCCGTTATGCGAATGCTAAATACCGCTCCAGGATAAGTGTTGATCAAGGCATCGTCTTCTCTGGTTTGTCTCCGCTGCATCCAGTTGATACGAACGATTTCGACCAATCTCCATAACTGGACAACCAAACCAAATTTTGCTGAATAGCCAGTGGGAAATTCCGCGGGGTTCACCGAACCCAAAACAGTCATGTATTGGCAGGATGAAAAAAATACTGCCGTTATTTTTTTAACCGGTATCCAGTTTTGAAAATCCAGTACAGGAAGACGCTGCAGATAAACAGGAACAAGCCAGTCATCAGCAAACTGGTAATGATATCTACATCCGAGATTTCGTAAAAACTCCAGCGGAAACCACTCACAAGGTACACCACGGGATTGAACAGCGTGATGGTCTGCCATACTTCCGGCAGCATGTTGATGGAGTAGAAGCTGCCGCCCAGAAACGTCAGCGGCGTGATGATCAGGAGAGGAATTATCTGCAGCTTTTCAAAGCTATCGGCCCAGATGCCGATGATAAAACCAAACATACTGAACGTAATTGATGTGAGCACCAGGAATACCAGCATCGTGAAGGGATGCAGTATCTGCAGCGGGACAAACAGTGCGGCAGTCGCCAGGATGATCGAGCCAATCATGAGCGATTTACTGGCTGCAGCCCCCACATAACCGATGACAATTTCCAGCGGCGACACCGGCGCCGAAAGAATTTCGTAGATCGTGCCGATGAAGCGCGGAAAATAAATGCCGAACGACGCGTTGGAAATACTTTCCGTCAGGATCGACAGCATGATCAGGCCGGGCACGAGAAACGCCCCATAACTGATACCGTCCACGTCATTCATGCGCGAACCAATCGCACTGCCGAACACTACGAAATACAGCGAGGTTGAAACCACGGGTGAAATGATGCTCTGCGCTATGGTGCGAAAGGTGCGCGCCATTTCAAATTTGTAGATGGCCCTAATGGCATAGATGTTCATTATTTTTTCACCAGATTGACGAAAATTTCTTCGAGGGAATTCTGCCGGGTTTCGAGATCCTTGAACTGGATACCTGCAGCGGCAATTGCATCCAGCAGATGGGCGATATCGGCGCTTTCACTCTGGTTCGCATCGTAGGTATAAACCAGGCTCTTGCCCTGATTCTGCAGTTCAAGACGATAAGCGCTCAATCCTGCCGGCAGATCGGTGACAGGTTTTGTCAGGTGCAGAATCAGGCGTTTTTCGCCGAGCTTCTGCATCAGCACATCCTTGTCTTCAACGAGAATCAATTCACCTTTGTTGATGACACCAATGCGATCGGCCATTTCCTCGGCTTCATCAATGTAATGTGTGGTCAGGATAATCGTCACACCCGACTCCTTGAGCTTGCGCACCACGTTCCACATGTCCTTGCGCAGTTCGACATCGACGCCAGCAGTGGGTTCGTCAAGAAACAGGATGCGGGGTTCGTGGGACAACGCCTTGCCAATCATCACGCGGCGCTTCATACCGCCCGAGAGAGTAATGATCTTGCTGTCCTTCTTATCGTAGAGGGACAGCGCCTTGAGCGTGGCTTCGAGATGCGCAGGATCAGCTTTCTTGCCGAACACACCGCGGCTAAAAGCAAACGTGGCAGTAACGGTTTCGAAGGCATCAGTGGCGAGTTCCTGCGGGACGAGGCCGATCATGGTGCGAGCAGCGCGGTAATCCTTAACGATGTCGTAACCCCCAATCGTGACACGACCACCGCTTGGGTTGACGATGCCGCAGACAATGCTGATCAGCGTGGTTTTGCCGGCACCATTTGGTCCGAGCAATGCGATGATTTCGCCTTCCCTGATTTCGAGATTGATGTTCCTGAGCGCCTGGAAACCTGAGGCATAAGTCTTGCTGAGGTTTTCAATTTTGATGATGCTTGTCATGGCGTGATTACTGTTGTCGATGGAAGAATCGCAAGGTATTTAGTTAGATACTTCTGAGGGGCCTGCCGCATTCTATTGGATCAATTGGTCTTGCACCATCGCAACCAGGCAAATCAGCGGACAAAAAAAAGGGCAGAGATTTCTGCCCTTTCTTTATGTTATTGCGTGTTATGCAGCCGATGCCTTCATTCCGGCCGCAGCCTTCGCATCTGTGACTGGAACAGTAGAAGGTTTGTCGGTACCGAGCTTGAGGAACAGCAGCGTGATTGCGGCTAACAGCGAGCCGATACCCATGACCATACCTACATAGGCAAGAATGTCAGCGGTAGCCGTGCCGGCGTCCTGGCCCTGCTGGAGCAGATAACCCGCGATAATCGGCGACAATACTGCACCGCCGCGGCCGACGCCAATCACAAACCCGGTGCCGGTCGCACGCACGTGAGTCGGGAACACATAAGCAACGATAGTGTAGAGACCAGACACCCCGGCATTGCCGAAGAAACCAGCAAGCGCGGCTAGATAACCCAGCGTCGCAACTTCAGGCGCGGAACGGCCAAAGATCACGACACCGACCGCAGTCAGCGCCAGAATGCCAATTGAAAGCGGTTTCAAACCGATGCGGGTGGTGAGCAGGCCAAATACAAGGCCACCCAGCGCACCACCGATGTTGGCCCAAGTCAGCACACCCGAAGCAGCTGACGCAGGAATACCCATCTGCACCACGATAGTCGGAGTCCACTTGAGGATGTAGTAGAAGGTAATGATGTGGAAGAAATACGCGAGAGTTACCAGTATCGTGGTCGCTGCCAAGGCAGGCGAGAAGATATCGAGTACGGACTTCGTGCGGCTGTCGGCAGAGATTTGCGGTAGCGCTGCAACTACACTGTGACCAATTTTCGTCAACGCAGCATTGATGCGGCTAAGCGCATTTTCAGGCTGCTTGCGGGTAAGCCAGTGTACTGACTCAGGCACGAGGAAATACACGATGGGAATCAGCGCAGCGGATAACACAGCTCCCGTGGTGAACATAACACGCCAGTTGGCAGCACCCTCAATTAACACCGCCTTGCCCACCTCACCGCAGACGATGCCACCCAGCGGATAACCGATAACCATCATCGAAATGCAGAGACCGCGATGTTTATTGTTGGAGAACTCTGCTACCACAGCGTTCGTGGTGGATAACATGCCGCCGATACCGAGGCCTGTGAATACACGCCAGACGCTGAGTGTCACTACGCTGGAGGCCATTGACGCCATGAACATGCCAGTTGCCATTACTAACAGACAGCCGAGCATCATGTTGCGCCGACCTATCTTGTCGGCGAGGCCGCCAAGGAAGATCGAACCGATAGCCATGCCGATCAACTCCATCGAAAGCACAAACCCAAGCTGAGCCTGATCGATACCGAACTCACCGCGAATACCAGGACCAGATACACTGATCGCCAGCACGTCGAAACCGTCCATGGCATTGAGCAGTACCGTGATTACCACGATGACGTACTGCATCGTAGTCATGGCCGACTTGTCTAATATTTCGCGCGGATCAGTCATTGTCCTTCCCCCTGTTATAACTACTGGATTAATAATCTAATTTTTATTACTGTTTTAGGTAAAATCAACAAGCCGCAGAAGCATAAATCACCTATCTGTTTATAACAAGCTCGCAATTTGTGCTGCCATTGTGATCTGGATGTGTGGACTGGATGGATGTGTGGTCTGGATGTGTGGTCTGGATGTAACCCGGATTAGTGGCGACTCGCGGGCTGGATATGGTGAATATTCAATCCGCCGGGGCTTGATCGAAAAAAACCGCATGCCGGGCCGTTGGTAGCAGCGCATGGGTATCTGCTTTATACTCGAGCAAGCTTAAAAAGATTATTCCTGATTCGGCAGACCGGCACTAACAATTTAACCTGGCTCCACAATTCCTCATGATAAATCGCAGAAAATTATTGCAGATATCCGCAGGGGCAAGTGCTTTGCTGGGCGCAAGCTTCAAGCACAGCGCCTTCGCGCAAGCAGCCTTGATGCAGAACGATATACAGAACGATGTACAGATAGTGCAGCAACTCAATGCCACCACGATTCTTATCAGTGGTACAGGTTGCAACGTGCTGGCGAAAAAAGCCGGCAATGGTGATCTGCTTGTGGTTGATGGGGGCCTGGCAAGCAACGCACTCGATTTGCGCAAGCTGATTCAGGAAAGCCTCGACAGCCGCAAGTTCGCCACGCTCATGAATACTCACTGGCACCCGGAACAAACCGGGCTCAATGTGGAGCTTGGCAACCGCAACACAACGATCTTTGCCCATG
>CAIYIP010000073.1 GCA_903926285.1 uncultured Gammaproteobacteria bacterium | reverse complement strand
CCAACATATACAGCCATGGTTTAACAGCGGCATGACAAGCAAGCGAATTCCCGCAATATTTATTGGCCTGCGCTATATTCTCGCCAAACACGATAATCGGTTTATTTCCACCACTTCCATCATCTCCATGGCCGGGTTGACGCTCGGTGTCATGGCGTTGATCATTGTGCTGTCGGTGTTTAATGGCGCGCAGGGCATCCAGCGTGATCGCACGCTGATCACGGTGCCTCATGCCGATCTCCATGCAGAGCCTTCGTTTCCTTCCTGGCGCGATGCAGTTGGCGGCCTGCAACAGCAAGCTGGTATTGAAGCAATCGCGCCTTATACACTCAGCGAAGCACTGATGAGTAAGCAGGGTTATCACGAAGTCACCGAGGTGCGTGGTGTGTTGCCAGAAGCTGAGGCGCTTGCCTCGACTCTGGAGCAAAGCATGCTCGAAGGCAGCCTTGGCGCGCTTCAATCGGGTTCCCATAATATCCTGATCGGCCGGCGTCTTGCCGCTAACCTGCGCCTGTTTGTTGGTGATGCTGTCAACGTCACTGTACCGCGCAGCAATCAGGCAGGCACGAAGGTTGATCTCGACATACAGCGTTTTACCGTTGCCGGTATTTTTGATGTGCAATTCAGCATAGGCTCGAATCTGGCATTGATTCATATTGACGACAGCATGAGCCTGCTTGGCATTGGTGATCTTGCGCAGGCAGTCCATCTGCGCGTGAAAGTGACTGATATTGATGAGGCTGCCGCTATTGTTACTTCAAGCCTTGCATGGCTGGATGCCACTTTTCCTGGCCCGGAATATCAGGGTGAAGACTGGAGTATCACTGAAGCCAGCCTTTTCAACGCCTTGAAACTCGAAAAATTCATGACCTGGCTGATGCTGATGATGATAGTCGCCATCGGTGCCTTCAATATTGTGTCCACGCTGGTGATGGTGGTGGCCGAGAAGCAGGCCGATATTGCCATCCTGCGCACGATGGGAGCGGGGCAGCGGACAATCATGGGAATTTTTCTCGTCCAGGGTTCTGTAGTTGGTGTCTTCGGTATCCTGCTTGGGGCAGTCCTCGGGACTCTCATTGCAGCAAACTTTTCGGTGATTGCAGGTTTTCTCGAAACTACCATCAGTCCCGGCAGTCTGTATGTCATCAGTTCCTTGCCTGCAGAACTGCACATGCAGGATGTGGTGCTTACGTGCAGCGTTGCATTTGTTATCAGCTTCCTCGCTACTTTATACCCTGCATGGAAGGCTTCCTTCATCATGCCGGCTCAGGTATTACGTTATGAATGACATTGTGTTGAGCTGCCAGAATCTCGCGAAAACCTTTTCCCAGGGCAACCATATACTCACCGTGCTTAATGGTGTGAATCTCGATGTGAAGGAAGGTGAAACGCTGGCGATTATCGGTGTTTCCGGTTCCGGTAAAACGACGCTGCTGAATCTGCTGGGCAGTATCGATACACCAACCAGTGGCAAAGTGTTCATCAAGGGCCAGGATATTTCGCTACTGAAAAGCAAGGACCAGGACCGGATGCGTAATGCCAATCTCGGTTTTGTGTACCAGTTTCATCACTTGCTGGGAGAATTTACCGCGCAGGAAAATGTGGCGATGCCACTGATTATTGCGCGCTTGCCTTATGATGAATGTCTTGAACGTGCAGCAGCCTTGTTGGGACGTGTCGGACTGGCTGAACGCCTGCAACACAAACCGTCACAATTGTCAGGTGGGGAGCGCCAGCGTGTCGCGATTGCGCGAGCGCTGGTCAATAATCCCGCGTGTGTGCTGATGGATGAACCCACGGGCAACCTTGATCGCAAAACCGCGCTGTCGATCCATAACCTCATCAAACAACTCAACCAGACTTTGGCAACGAGTTTCGTCCTTGTTACACACGACTTGAATCTCGCAGCGCAAATGGGTCGCATCCTGATTCTGGAGGACGGCAAATTACAGCCATATACCGGGCAGGGCAGCCATGATTAAAAACGCTGCACTCTTCATTGGTGGTCGTTACGCCTCGTTGCGTTCGCGTAACTTGCTGGTGGGGTTTATTTCCATCCTGTCTGTGTGCGGCCTGGCTCTTGGAGTTGCAGTGTTGATTGCAGTGTTATCTGTG
>CAIYIP010000072.1 GCA_903926285.1 uncultured Gammaproteobacteria bacterium | reverse complement strand
GCTGTGAATATCGAGTTTTTGCCCTGTGATGGCTACTTCGCTGCCTGTTTCTATCAACACTATCCCAAATCCGGCCTGCTCTTTCATGCAAGTGCTGATCATGTCGATGTAGCGAGATTCAAAAATCTGCAGCGAGATCCTGCCTTTGGGGAACAGTACAGAGTTGATTGGAAAAAGAGGGATAGTGTCCATAAACCAGTCTTGCGTTAGCGCGACCGCAAGGCGGAGATCAGACGCTGATGCAAACCTTCGAAGCCGCCATTGCTCATGATAACGATGTGATCTCCGCTTCTCGCGTTTGCCAACAGCCAGGCAATCATCGAATCAGTATCGGTCATACTCAAAAATTCAGCCTTGGCACTATCCGCAATTGCATCAAGGTCCAGTTTTGTCACTGTACTTTTATACCAAAGCACGGCATCAGCTGAATCGAAAGACGCCGCGAGTGTGTTCTGGTGATAACCCATCTTCATGGTGTTGGAGCGCGCTTCGATTACCGCAAGCAAACGACCGGTTTCTTCGGCGGCAGTCATATTCGCGCGCAAACCCTCAAGCGTAGTCTGGATGGCAGTCGGATGATGGGCAAAATCATCGTAAATTTTGATACCTGCGATAGTACCCAGCAGTTCGAGTCGACGTTTCACGCCTTCGAAAGATGAGAGCGCAGCACAGCTCACACTGATCGGAACTCCAACATGGGCTGCCGCTGCCACTGCCGCCACTGCATTACGCATATTGTGCTCACCCAGCAGTTGCCAGTTGATTTCTGCTTGTTCGCTACCCTTGCGTATCTGCAACCTTGAACCATCCGCTTGCAAGGCTTGCACTTGCCAGGCTGCAGCATCATCAAGACCAGTACGCTGTACTTCACACCAGACTCCTTTCGCGAAAACTTCATCAAGATTGGTATCCTGCGCGGGTGCAATTATCAGGCCTGATGAGGGGATAGTTTTCGCAAGATGATGGAACTGTATCTGGATGTCTTCTAGGTTGCGAAAAATATCGGCATGGTCAAATTCCAGGTTACCCATAATGACCGTGCGTGCCTGATAGTGGATAAATTTGGAACGCTTGTCGAAAAAAGCACTGTCGTATTCATCTGCCTCAATCACGAAAAACGCCGAAGAACCGAGGCGCGCCGAGACCGAAAAATTCTTGGGCACACCACCAATCAGATAGCCCGGTTCCATGCCGGCATATTCGAGAATCCAGCTCACCATGCTGGTAGTGGTGGTTTTGCCATGGGTTCCTGCTACGCCAATTACCCAGCGA
The DNA here is from genome assembly GCA_903926285.1 of uncultured Gammaproteobacteria bacterium. Taxonomy (GTDB): domain Bacteria; phylum Pseudomonadota; class Gammaproteobacteria; order Pseudomonadales; family Pseudohongiellaceae; genus CAILUG01. The sequence continues at coordinate 4,675 of CAIYIP010000072.1, read as the reverse complement.
CCATGCAGAACATGTTCAGCCAGCCACGCAGGCCCTGAAGTAAAAGCCAGACCCTTGTCGAGTACATATTCAACAGAGGGATTGCCACGCGCACAGGTATTGCCAATCACGATCAAATCAGGTCCATTTGCGACAATATGCGCAGGATCGTAGCCGCTGCAAAGACTGATGCCCTGCTCTTCGAGTTGTGTGCTCATGGGCGGATAGACGCTCTGGTCGGAGCCGCTGACCTCATGTCCCAGCTGTTTGGCCAGCACTGCCAGGCTTCCCATGAAGGTGCCGCAGATTCCCAGAATATGTATATGCATAAGATCCCATTGCTACTGCCATCCTGGCCGCTTTATTGCTTGGTAGCTGATCAGGGATTGTCGCAAAACCCATGAGCGCTTGTCATGCGTGGCACAGTCTTTCCGGATAATAATTCGCCCGAACCTAAGCAATATTGTGCACAGATTTCGGTAGAATGGGCGTAGACACAACAGGAATTTTCCCGATGACCACGCAAACCAACAACAATGTGTTTTATGCCCAATCTGGCGGTGTTACCGCTGTGATCAATGCCTCTGCCTGCGGCGTGATCGAAACCGCACGCAAACAGCAGGTCCTGGGTAAGGTCCTTGCTGGGCGTAACGGCATCATCGGTGCACTCAGGGAAGAGCTGATCGACACCAGTCTCGAAAGCGATGCCGACATCGCAGCCCTGCGCCACACTCCCGCAGGGGCCTTTGGCTCATGCCGCTACAAGCTGAAGGGCCTCGATCAAAACCGGGCTGAATACGAGCGTCTGATCGAAGTATTCAAGGCTCACAACATCGGTTATTTCTTTTACAACGGTGGTGGCGATTCGCAGGATACGGCGAACAAGGTTGCCCAATTCAGCCAGCAAATGCAGTTTCCTATCACCTGTATCGGCATTCCCAAAACTGTTGATAACGACTTGCCGATTACCGATACCTGCCCTGGCTTTGGCTCAGTCGCCAAGTATGTAGCTGTGTCAATTCGCGAGGCAGGTCTCGATGTAGCTTCCATGAGCGAAAGCTCCACCAAGGTATTCGTCATGGAAGTGATGGGGCGTCATGCTGGCTGGATTGCGGGCGCCGCAGGACTTGCTGCTGAACAGGAAGGTGATGCTCCCCACATTATTGTGTTTCCCGAGATTGCATTCGATAAAGCCGCTTTCCTCGCCAAAGTTTCTGACTGTGTAAAAAAATACGGTTATTGTGCGATTGTGGTTTCAGAAGGCGCTCACTATGCCGATGGTACCTTCCTGGCCGATGCAGGCAGTCGTGACGCCTTTGGCCATGTACAGCTTGGTGGTGTCGCTCCCACTCTGGCAGGCATGGTCAAGCAGGAACTTGGCTACAAATATCACTGGGCTGTTTCTGATTATCTGCAACGTGCTGCGCGCCATATAGCCTCGCGCACTGATGTGGAACAAGCCTATGCCATGGGCAAGGCTGCTGTGGAGTTTGCCCTCGCAGGCAAAAATGCCGTGATGCCTACTGTCGTTCGCGAAAGCACCAATCCTTACCGCTGGTCGGTTGGCGAAGCACTGCTTTCTGATGTTGCGAACAAAGAAAAGCTTATGCCACGCGATTTTATTACTGCCGATGGTTTCGGCATCACTGCAGCGGCACGTGAATATTTTGCGCCGCTGATTCTCGGTGAAGACTACCCGCCTTACGCAAATGGACTGCCGCAGTATGCGCGCCTGAAAAAAATCCTGGTGCCGCAAAAACTGGCACCGTGGAAGGTATGATTCTCAACATACTTTCCATCATTGCACCGGTTTTTATCTGTTCTCTGGTCGGTTACGGCTGGGTAAAACGCGGACTGGAATTTGATACTCCGTTTGTATCCCGACTGGTGATGGAGGTCGGAGCCCCGTGCCTGATCTTTTCCACGTTCATGGAAATCAACATCGACATGGTCGCTTTCCGCAGTATGGCCTGGGCTGCATTTGCTGCAATGATACTGTTTGGCGTGATAGGCGCGGCAGCCCTATACCTTTGTAAGCTTGATCAACGTACGTGGCTACCCACGCAAATGTTTCCGAATGTCGGCAACATGGGACTGCCGCTGTGCTTGCTGGCTTTTGGTGAATCAGGCCTCGCACTCAGTCTGACCTATTTTATGGTCAACGTCGTGTTTGGCTTCACACTCGGCATGGCGATTACATCAGGCAGACTCTCGCTGATGGAGCTGATTAAAAGCCCGATGTTTATCAGCGTAATCATCACACTGGTGTTTCTGTTTACTGGTAGCAAGCCCCCTGGGTGGATTCAGGACACTACCAGCTTACTGGGTGACCTGACTATTCCTCTTATGCTGGTTGCAATGGGAGTGTCGCTGGCGCGGTTTCAGATCACGAGCTTCAGGCGCAGCTTTGCCTTGTCTGTGCTTCGCATAGGTATGGGATTTTTGGTGGGCGTAGCTCTGTCGGACATTCTGGGACTTAAAGGTGTAGCGCGCGGCATCATGATTCTGCAGAGCGCAATGCCGGTAGCGGTCTTTTCGTATTTGTTTGCCGTACGCTATAACCGCAGTCCCGAGGAAGTCGCTGGCACGGTGGTTATCTCGACATTGTTGTCATTTCTGACCTTGCCGGCGTTGCTCTGGTATGTGCTACCAGGTTAACGGTTCCAATGTGAAAGGCAGATATTTGCCGAGCCTGCAGGTTTCTCCCATAAATACTGTTCCTGTTGAAAGAAGACACAATCACTGAAAATCATCCACTGTACTTGGGAAAATCACGCAGATGAGATCCTGGAAATCTTCAACGAGGCCATACTCAACTCAACAGCTTTGTCCGACTCCAAGCCGCGCTCACTGGATCCCATGATTGTCTGGCCGAAGAAGAAGGAGTCCGCACATTATCCAGTTATCGGCATGCTCAACGATCAAGGAACGCTGCTCGGCTTTGCCAGTTACGGCCCCTTCAGGGCCAGGCCTGCTTACAAGTACACAATTGAACACTCTGTTTATGTGTATACGGATCATCGCAAAAAAAGCATCGCGAGCAAGTTAATGGCGGAGTTAATAAACACAGCGAAACTGCAGCAGTATCATTTTCTGGTTGGCGGTATCGATATGGCCAATAAAGGCAGCATCGCGCTACATAAAAAATTTGGCTTCACCTATGCAGGAACGGTGCAACAGGCAGGCTTCAAATTTGCGCGTTGGCTGGATTGGGGTTTTTATCAACAGGTGCTGGATACACCTGCCGATCCCCTGGACGGCTGAGCCATCACACGGTTATTGCAAAAGGTACTTAAGGGGCCAGCCTGGAAATGCTCCAGGTGTTATCTTCGCGTTGTTTATATTCAAAGCGATCGTGCAGGCGATTCGCACCTCCCTGCCAGAACTCAATCTGATGGGGCCGCACTCTGATTCCACCCCAGAAATCTGGCAATGGCACTTCGCCTTGCGCAAATTTCTGCTTCATATTTTCCAGTTGCATCATCAAAAATGATCGGGAAGTAATAGCCTGGCTTTGACTGGAAGCCCAGGCAGCGAGCTGGGAATCACGCGGTCTCGTCGCAAAGTATCGTGCAGACTCCATTACGCTGATCTTTTCCGCAGCACCACAAATTTTTACCTGCCTCTCCATTGGGTGCCAGGGGAACAGCAGGCTGACTTTGGGGTTCGCAAAAATTTCGCCAGCTTTGCGGCTACCGTAGTTTGTGAAGAATACAAAACCTTTTTCATCAACATTCTTCAACAGTACTATGCGCTGTGATGGCTGACCGTTTGTTGAAACAGTCGCAAGTGCCATAGCTGTTGGATCCAGCAAATTACTGGCGATAGCCTGTTCCTGCCATAACGCAAAAAGTTGCAAGGGATCTGCAGGAAGGTCAGCTCTGCGCAACCCCCCCTGCAGATATTCGCGGCGCACTTGTTCAAGATCCATTATTCGTAACTGTCCTTACATGGTTTGGCGATAGCTGCATTCTAACCGATATCGTCGACACTCAATCCATGGATACAGAATTACGTTACCAATCTACACCTGCACTTTGCATGGCACCATCCATACTTTATAGTGCCACATCTTTCACTCAATCTAGAAAACGCGATGAGCACAAAAATCAAAACCGCTTTTATTGGCCTCGGCAATATGGGCTTTCCCATGGCTGGCCATCTGCAAACAAAAGGCTATGACTTAACGGTATTCAACCGCACTCCTGAAAAAGCCCTGCTCTGGCAACAAACCTACGGTGGTAAAGTTGCCGCCACCCCAGCAGAGGCCGAGGCGAAACAGATCGCTAAGCCAACTGCCGAGAAACCATTAGTGATTGCTGATCTTGGTTGCGGCAGCGCCTATCTAACTTTCGCAGTTCACCAGTATTTAAAAAGCATAAATATGCCAGTTCATGTAATTGGAATTGATATCAAACCTGAATCCTTAAAGCGAAATAATGAGATTGCAAAGAAGCTCAAGATCGAAAAGTCGATTGAATTCCGGGCGGAAGCGATCGATCAAACTTCGCTCACCTCTTGTGATGTAGCCATTGCCTTACATGCTTGCGATACCGCGACTGATGATGCAATCGCTTGGGCGGTTACTGGCGGAGCGAAATTGTTGTTAATTGCACCATGCTGTCAGCATGATTTACAAACTCAGATGAGCCAAGTTCCAGAGCCGTGGAATATTCTTACAAAACATGGATTAATG
>CAIYIP010000071.1 GCA_903926285.1 uncultured Gammaproteobacteria bacterium | reverse complement strand
GCTTCGGGATGCCGGGCGTCCATTGGCAGCCGCTGTACCATTCTTTCACCACCCAGCCAGAGCATTGAAGCTGAAGTAGTCGGTTTCTCTGATGAAAAACTGTTCCTGATGCCGATCGGTCGTATTCAGGGCATGAGCCCGAACGCACGCGTGATACCACAGCTGAATTATCCGAAGATCCAGGTTGGCCATGAGCTGCTCGGTCGCGTCATAGATGGCGCCGGCAATCCGATCGACTCGCTTGGCGAAATCAAAACCCAGCACTCCTACCGCATGATTGGTGCGCCCATCAATCCGTTTGCACGCCAGCCGATCAAAACTCCGCTTGATGTCGGTGTACGTGCCATCAATGCTCTGCTGACTGTGGGCAGAGGCCAGCGTATCGGGCTATTCGCTGGCAGCGGCGTCGGCAAAAGTGTACTGCTCGGTCAAATGACACGTCATACCGAAGCCGATGTAGTCGTAGTTGGCCTGATTGGTGAACGTGGCCGGGAAGTACGTGAATTTGTCGAAGACATTCTAGGCGAGGAAGATTTCAAGAAAGCCGTCATTGTGGCAACACCTGCGGATGATCCGCCCCTGATGCGCCTGCACGGCGCCTGGCGTGCAACTGCGATTGCCGAATATTTCCGCGATTGCGGCCTGAACGTATTGCTCTTGATGGATTCACTCACCCGCTTTGCGCAGGCCCAGCGCGAACTGGCGCTGGCGATTGGCGAACCTCCTGTAACCAAGGGATATCCACCATCAGTATTCGCACAGATTCCACAGCTGGTTGAACGTGCAGGCAATGGCATGGATGAAAAATCCGGCTCGATTACTGCTTTTTATACCGTATTGGCTGAAGGTGACGACCAGCAGGATCCGATTGCAGATGCCACCAGAGCTATTCTCGACGGCCATATCGTTTTATCACGCACACTCGCCGAATCTGGCATATATCCTGCAATAAGTGTTGAGGCATCCATAAGCCGTGTCATGACGAACATTACGGCTCCCAAACACCAGAAGGCAGCAATCAAGTTCAAGCAGACCTACAGCAACTATGAGAAGAACCGTGACCTGATCAATGTGGGCGCGTATCGGAAGGGATCTGATCCTGCAATTGATTACTCAATCGCTAAATTTCCTGAGCTGCAGCGTTTCCTGCAACAGGGCGCGGCAGAGAAATCCAACATTCCGACCAGCATTAACCAGTTATTCAACCTGATGAATGAGGAAGCTAAATAACATGAAAAAATCAGAACGTCTGGCAAGAATCAATGTCATTAACCATAACCTTGAAAATATGGCGGGCACCCAACTGGCAACCGTTTATGCCGAATACTCCGTGCAGGTAAAACAGCTCGAACAGCTGCATATCTACAAGGAAGATTATGCGGAACAGCTGAAAACCAAACTCAACGGCAGCATCAGGCCGGAAGTCCTGCGCGACTATAAATATTTTTTCAGCTCCATTGACACTGCCATCCAGCAACAGGAAAGCCTGGTTCTACGTCTGCATAACAAACTGGAAAAATCCCAGGCCGACTGGCTCGACAAACACAGCGAAGTGCAAAAGATCAATGTGGCTGGAGAGAACATGCGCAAGCTCGAGCAAAAGATGGAGGCCAGAAATGAGCAGAAAAGTAGCGATGAACTGTCGATGCGAATGGTCAGCAAGATGCAGTTTTCAACCAATCATTAGTCATTTACAAGCTCCCTGCGAATTGCAAACAGGGTGTTAAAGAGCAGCAGTAACACCCACTAGATAACTTTAGTTAATTTATAGATGACAGCATCCATGGACATTTCACTACCCGCATCAGAAGGCTCTACTGCAGCTGGATATTCCGGCGGCGCTTCTTCCAGGGCTGTCGATAGCGGCAAGTTTTCGCAAACACTTTCGCAGGAAATGTCAGAGCGGCCCAGAGAAGAATCTGTTTCAGGCAAGTCCAGCGCCACGCCAGAACAGACTGCCCAGACACGGCACCAGGCGACAGCTGCGAGCAGTAAACATGGCGACAATGCGGAGCAAGCTGAATCAGACAATGGTTCCCGGGAACCTAACACAGACAGTGGGGATGAAGCTTCAGCAGAAACCACACTGCAGACTGGCAAAGGCAGCAAAAAAGTTGCTTCGGAAAGTACTGATCCCATGGCAGGCAGTCCTGGCAACAACCCGGCACCTGAAGTTCCAGCGGAACAAAGAAGCATTCTAGACAGCTTGAAGCTCCTCCCCGGCAACAGCGAGACAAGCCCAACACAAACCAGCGGGAAAACAGTTATTCCGCCAGCGTTGGATAGAGCAACAAGCCCTGCTGGCAATTCTGTCGTGGCCGATGGCGCAACCAATCCAGCCTTGCTACGCAGCAAGGTTATTCACAACGAAATTTTCAATAGCCTCCGTACCCAGAGTGCCGACGCTCCAGCTACTGAGGCTGGCTCCTATGCAGACAGTCTGGTGTCCGGCAAATCCTTGCATGGCAGCGGCAAAAATCTGCCAACTGCTGGCAAGAGCGAGAAAACCGCGAATGCAGACAAACAATTGAACAGCTTTTTGCCGGCAGGCACCCAGGACTGGAAATACACGGCAGATCCCCTGCTCACCACCGGCGGCGACAAGTCGGCCAAATTTGAAGCTTTTACTCTGCAGATTGACTCGCAAGTAGCTGAGTCGTTTTCGCTGGTGAATGCAGGCACGGGTAAATCCCTGCTTACGCCCCAGGCTGGCCTCAAGAGTGAGCTTGCCAGCCCTGCCAGTGCCTACACTTCCCTCACCTCCGAATTTTTGGCGGGCAGCGAAAGGTGGTGCCAGGATTTTGGTACAAAAATAGAATGGTTGAACAGCGAGAGTATTACGAAGGCTGAGCTGTCACTTCACCCGGCAGAACTGGGTGTGCTCGATATCACGATCAACACCGAGGACGACCGTATCAGCATCAACATCGTTACTCATAACGAAAAGTCGCGTGAGATGCTCGAAACCAGTTTGCCACGCTTGACTGAACTGTTGAAAAGCCAGGGCCTCGTGCTCGAGAACAGCAACATTTCGCATAACTCTTCACCAGATAAACACAACGCGCAAGCGCAGGCTAATCCCTTCAACCTGACAGCAGCGGAAGAACAACATGCTGCCGAACTCGGCAATGTGCGCTCTGCGCTGATCCGGCACCAGGGCCAGATTGACCATTACGTGTGATGAACAAAACCGCTAACAAAGGATTCAACTTATGATGAAATACGCAATAATTGGTGTGTTGGTACTTCTGATTGCAGGAGGAGCTGGCCTCTACTTTGCTGGCATCATTCATTTCGGCACCCCGGAGGTTGCTGAGGTTGATGCAGAGGGCAACGCGATTATCCACAAAGAAGTCACTCCTCCCCTCTACCTGCCGCTCGAACCACCTTTTGTGGTGAATTTTACGCATCGCGGCACCTTGCGTTACTTGCAGCTTTCACTGGAACTGATGTACCACAACGAAGCCATATTGCAGCAAGTAACCGAAAACATGCCTGCCATCCGCAATGACCTGATTCTGCTGTTCAGCAACCAGGATTACGAAACCCTGAGCACACTGCAAGGCAAGGAAGAACTGCGCGACAAAATCATGGTGGCCGTGAACAACATTGTCAGCCATGCAGAATTGGGCAGTGGCGGTAGCGGTGGAGATGGCGCCGCAGCAAGCAGCGTTGAAGCCCTGCCCGAAGCAGAAGAACTCGCCAGGGGTGAAGTGTATATCACCAACTTTGTCATGCAATAAATCAAACAGTTAATCTAACCAAAAGTAGCCAACATGCAAACTTCAACTGAAATAAATGACTCCGCTACCGATCCCGGCCGGCGCTACAGCTCTGGCAACAATGATGTAAACCTCGATACCCTCATGAAGGTTCCGGTGCAACTTTCGATTGAAGTGGGCAGAACCAAAATGTCCATCAGCGAATTGCTGGAAACCCGCGAAGGTTCAGTAATCGAACTCGAACGCCTGCTCGACGAACCCCTCGACATCCTCGTGAATGGTACATTGATCGCACACGGTGTAGTGGTACTGGCCAACGACCGCTTCGGCATCCAGATCACCGACATCGTCAGTCCGCAGGAACGGGCGCGTAGTATTTAAAAGGTGGAGAGGCACCCATGGGCTACGTTTCGTTGCCGTTACCTATTTCCCACAGCGACAGCAGCCGCGGGTAAAAAGTGAGAAAAAGTAAAAAAAAAGTGAAACGAAAAAGAAAAAGTGGGACACCCAGAAAAAGTGGAGAAAAAGTGGGACACCCACAAGAAAAAATGGGACACCCACAAGAAAAAAGTGGGACACCCATAAAAAAGTGGGACACCCACAAAAATTTGCTATATCTGAAATCTGCACTAGAGTTAACTCTCATGGATAGCCCAGATAATCGTCAGGATGACACGCCCCCGCTCAGCCTTGATTTCGCTTGAGGCCACGCCCTACTACCACTGCATCTCCCGCTGTGTCCGGCGCGCATGGTTGTGCGGCCATGACAAGGAAACCGGTAAAAGCTTCGATCATCGCAAACCCTGGCTTGTTGAACGATTCAAATTCCTGAGCGATGTGTTCGCAATCAATATTGCGGCCTATGCAGTCATGAGCAACCACTACCATCTAGTGTTACATATTGACGTGGAGCGGGCGCAGTTCTGGTCAAACGATGAAATTGTTACCCGATGGACACAGCTCTACCGAGGCCCGGAATTGACGCAACGCTATCTTCTCGGAGAAACATTGTCTGATGAAGAATTGCAAAGCATGGAACTACTCATAAAAGTATGGCGTAGTCGTCTCTGCAGCATGAGCTGGTTCATGTCCTGCTTGAATTACACTATTGCATTACAGGCCAATAAGGAAGACGGCTGCACCGGACGCTTCTGGCAAGGCCGTTACAAGTCGCAAGCTTTACTGGACGAAACAGCGCTGTTTTCATGCATGGCCTATGTTGACCTCAACCCGATTCGCGCTGGCATAGCGGTCAACCTTGAAGATTCCAATTTCACTTCCGTCCAGGATCGAATTCACCAGATTCAAAACAAGCAAGAAGGATGCCTCAAACCTCAAATTATGTCTTTTGGTGACAGCATCAAAGACAAGCGGGCACCTGTGACCACCCTGCCCTACACCTTACACGGCTACCTGGAGCTGGTTGACTGGACTGGACGTGCAATCCGGGATGACAAGAAGGGCTTTATCAAATTTACCCAACCCAAATTGCTCAACACTTTGAAGCTGTCCGAACAACAATGGCGGGTGCTGGCGCTGGAGATCCAGAAGACGTCGATTCTCACGCTGCATGGACTCAATAAACTGGAAGCGATCGAAAAACAGAGCAAGAAAAATTTAGTGGCGTGATCTCATTTACCACAATACTGCCTCGACCATAGGCAGCTTTTGCTGTGCCTTCAAGAAAAACAAATCCCGTTCATTTCTGATCAACACTCATCGAAAGGTTAAAACGTCCTGAGATATTCAAGGCAGCTTCTCAAGAAGTGGATGTCCTGTGTTTTGTGTGTTTTGTGCCTGTGTTGTTGTAGTGGATGTCCTGCGTTGCGCGTTGCTTGTATCCTGCGTTGCTTGTGTAGTGGATGTCCTGCGTTGCTTGTCCTGTGTTTTATCCTGTGTTTTAGAGAAGTGAATGTCCTGTGTTTTGCTGTGTTTTGGTGTTTTCTGTGTTTTGTAGTGTTTTTTTGTGTTTTTGTGTACCTGTTTTTTAAGGAGTGGATACCTTCTTGATGAAAGTGCAGGGGGATCGTTCGCATCGATGCGAACGTAGGCTAGAGGGACGTACTCGCGCGGCCCACGGAATCTTCATAGAGAAGGTCTGGTGTCAGTGGCATCCCGGACAGCCCATCAGGCAGTTCGTGAGTTAGCAACCATACGCCGGTGAAAACGAAAGATGTATTTATCCAGGCCGTTAATAAGGCTCGGACTCATGCCCTGAAAGTTGATCTGCAGATACGTGGCATCTACTTCTGACTCACAGTGTCCATATAAAATCAAAGGTCGTGGAATCGCAGCATTGATGTAGATTTTTACGCAGCAGTTACCTTGCAGCTGCGAAATATTGCCATCCTTGATGCGAATCCAGTTGTCGGTAAGCGTGACGTCGCGTAGAGGTGGTATCGCGTTGGTTTGAATGATCAACGTGCTGATCATATCCAGTAAT
>CAIYIP010000070.1 GCA_903926285.1 uncultured Gammaproteobacteria bacterium | reverse complement strand
CAGCGTTCCGTGTTCTGCACAGCATTCTGCAAGTCCTGACGATGACTATCTCCGGTTTTTTGTTCGCAGGAATTGGCGAACACATAAAAGCAGGCCGTTACCACTTGTAGGTAGCGACCAGAGTGCCTGACTGTCTGGATGTAACAGCAAGCACGCAAGATGGCGTTGTCATGGCAATACAGCACAAGACATTGCCGGTTGCTGCGGTGCCGTTTCATGCGGCACCCATTTTAAGCCTGGAAGGTGGTGCCGGGCTTAAGTTGATCCGCAATGTACTGGGATTTTTGCATGGCGCGCAACTTTCTGAGGGGTTACCCGTGACTAATGCAAAATAGTACCAGGGGTAATTTTCACAGGTGTGTTGCCAAAATTTGCTACGTCTTCGGCAGAGAATTCGTAGTGGGTATTACAGAACTCGCAGTCCACCTTGATAGTACCTTCTTCAAGCAGGATGCTATTGAGCTCTTCCGGGCCCAGCGCAATCAGGGTGCGTTCCACTTTTTCCCTTGAACAGGTGCAGGTGAAGCGCAAGGGCTTGGGTTCAAACAAACGTACCTGTTCTTCATGGAACAGGTTGGTCAGCAAGCGCTCGGGGCTCAGCGTGAACAGTTCGTTTTCCTGCAAAGTGGCGGCGAGGATATTGATGCGGTTCCAGTCCTCCTCACGGTCACGCTGGCTGGGGTTGTCGGCACTGTGAATGAGTGCCTGTTCTTCCTGTTTGCGCTTCCGGGAGTTTTCCGGCATTGCTTGCAGGAAGAAACCAGCAACCCTTTTATCGGTCACGAACAGCTGAAAAATCGATGGCAGTTGCTCGGATTGGATAAAGTAGGCATTAAGTGCTTCGGGCAGGGAATCACCTTCGAGGGCAACAATACTCTGATAACGTTCACCATCGTCCTTGATCACGGTAATCACCATCTGGCCATCGCCGAATACTTCCTTGAGCTTGCCATCGGGAACTTCGCCCTGCCATTTAGCGATGCCGCGCAAATTACCCGTATTGGTAATCTGCGTAACCAGACTTCTAAGCGGACCCTTGCTCTGAATCTGGAGTATCATGGTGCCTTCAAATTTTACCGATGCCGATAACAAACTTATCGCAGCGAGTGCAGAACCCAGTTGCTTGCGCACCGGTTTCGGATAGGGGTAGCGCGAGAGTATGGTTTCCCAACTATGATCGAGATAGACCAGCTCCCCGCGTATGTCGAGCCGGTCGAAACTGAAGCGTAGCAGTTTGTCCTGATAGGTCATGTGCACCTTGTAAAAATCTGCAGGTCCGATGGTACCCTGATTAAGGGCCGGCATTTTCACTCTTTGCCTATGCCGATACAATAGAATCCGTTTTTCCGAGGTTAGACAGTGTTTACAGAATTTGGTTTGAACGAACGCCTGCTCAAGGCGCTCGAAAAGCTCGCCTTGACAGTCCCCACACCCGTGCAGGCAGCCATGTTGCCGCTTGCTCTCAGCGGCAAGGATATCCAGGCCAGCGCAGAAACCGGCAGTGGCAAAACCGCCGCTTATTTGCTGCCTATCCAACATCACATGTTACAAAAGGCGGAGCCCAATACTGCGACCCGTGCACTGATATTGCTACCCACCCGTGAATTATCCCAGCAGGTTGAAAAACATTGCCGCGATCTGGCTGCCTTCACCCAGTTGCAGAGCTGTCTGATTGTGGGCGGGACTTCATACAAGGAACAGCAGGCGCTGATCCGGAAGAATCCCGAATTCATCATAGGCACACCTGGTCGTATTCGAGAACACGTAGAGAAAAAAAGCATCGTCCTGAAGGACCTTGAATTCCTGGTCCTCGATGAAGCAGACCGTATGCTGGACATGGGCTTTCGTGATGAGGTGATGACTATTGTCAGGGCTTGTCCCGCCAAGCGCCAGACCTTCCTACTCTCTGCCACGCTTGAGCATGAAGGCATAGGCCGCATTGCTGAAGAAATTCTGCAAGAGCCGCAAATTGTGGCCATCGGCACTCATCGCGAAAAACACAGCAATATCGAGCAGCAGATCATCCTTGCAGACGATCCAAAACACAAAAACCAGCTCGCCAATTACCTGATAGCAAATTCCGAATTCGACAAGGCGCTGGTGTTCACCAACACACGTGAACAGGCCCAGAACCTGGCAGATTTTTTACAAAGCCAGCGCGACAGGCATCAGAACACTGAAAGTCTCTGGACCAAAACCGGCAAGAACAAAATGAAAATTGCGTGTCTGCATGGCGAAATGTCGCAGGATGATCGCAAGCGCGTCATGCACTGGTTTCGCATTGGTGTTGTGCGAGTGCTCGTGGCAACTGACCTGGCCGCGCGCGGACTCGATGTGAAAGGTGTGGACCTCGTGCTCAACTATGGCATGGCGCGTTCAGGTGATGACCATGTGCATCGCATCGGCCGTACGGGCAGGGCGGGTGAAACCGGCTTGGCTATTTCCTTGATAGCGCCGCAGGAATGGAACCTGATGTGCAGCATCGAGCGCTATCTTGGCGTGAAATTCGAACATCGCAATATAAAAGGCATGGAATCACGGTTTCAGGGCCCCGCGAAAAAAGCGAAAAAAGCCGATAAAAAGCCCGCCAAGACAAAAGCCAAAGTTATCCCGAAAGCCGAACAGCGCCACAGCTTCAAGAAGAATATCGGTAAACGTCGCAAGCCAAGTGTCGAGAAGGTTGCAGCTTCCGCAACAGTTGCAGTTGTGCCTGAAGTTGCTGCGGGAATGGCTCCGCTGAAGCGCAAGCCTGTCAAGAAATGAACTGCTGGGCTATAAACTCGTAATTTGAATTAGAGTCTTCTTGCCAATCAGGTTGAAGCCTTGTTCAGTACGTCTGCCAATTGTGCCGTGAGATTGAGCCGATTGAACTGCCCGATTTTTTCCTGATTCTGGTTGGCTGAAATCTGTTCAGCTGGCCGCTCCAGCATCAATCCCAGAAAACTTTTTATGCCTGCGATATCGGCCGGAGCAATACAGGTGGCGTTATCCATGCCTTCAAGAATCGACCACACTTCCCCTTGTGGGCACAACGCAAGAATCGTATTACGCAACGCCATGTACTCGAATGTTTTTGCTGGCACGACACGCCCGGCAAATTCGTAGTCGCCCAGTAGCAATACGAGTACATCCGACTGCCACATCATGTTGAGTGCTTCCCCGTGATCGAGATAGTCGTGCAGCGTAAGTGTGACGTTGGTGGCCTTGAGGCGGGACAGTAGCGCGTCCTGATCCCCGGTTCGGCGGCCTGCTATCTCCAGTTCTATGCGTGCAGTTTGCGCGGGATAGGCTGCATACATTTCTTCCAGTGTCGTAACAAGCGGTGCAATAGAAGTCAGGTTCCACAACGTGCCCACGTAACTGAGCTTGATTTTATCTGTGCGGGGTAAGGGTTCTACGGTAGCAAGAAACGCGAAATCGTCTGGATCAAAACCATTATAGATACAGGCGGTGGTTGTTGCGGTTTTGCCCAGAGCCAGCAATTTTTGTTTCAGCGCCGCGACACTCAAAGCGGTGGTTGCTATCACAGTATGGGCCTGCTTCAGTACAAAGCGCTGCATGCGACTCTGGATGGCAGAGGCAAAGCCGTTGGAAACTTTATTTTCCCAGACGGAATTACTGATGTCCCATTCGTCCCGGTAATCAACAACAAGTGGTACGCCACTATGGCGGCTGAGCAAAGCGCCCAGCACGAGTGAGGAAAACGGCGGCGCCGTTACAAAAATGACGTCGAATTTTTGTGTCTTCAGTAATTTCTTACCTTCGCGCAAGGCGGCGGGCAACCAAAGTACCTGTGGGTCAGGTTGCAACAAGGTATTGGCAAGGGCGCGTATGAAATTTTTCAGCTTCGTCCTGAAACCGGATTGTGATGTGACTGATCCTGCTGAGGCGCTCAAGGAGTGTTTTGTCTTGTAATCCGGCTCCAGCGTTTTGGCTTTAACGATGACAACCGAGGCAGGAATTTCTGCGAGCAAGCTGTCATCGAACAAGGGTACGGAAGGATTGGCTACAGTAAGCACAGTGGGTGCCCAGCCAAAGCGCGGCAAATACTTCACAAATTTAGCGGCACGCTGCACGCCAGCGCCTCCAACCGGAGGAAAGAAACAGGACACTACAAGAACATATTTTGGCATGGCTGGCTGGAGCGGGTGGAACGTGATGCCTATGGATGCGGCAATTGTAAGCCAGACCGGTGCTAATGGGCAGGGCGCGAATATTCAGGGACAGGAAACGTGAAAATAAGCTGGAAAGGCTAACGAGTTTTGATGGTCCAGGCTGTAGCTGCGACGTGCCACAGAAACGCCGTGGCACGAAGAGTTCTAATATTCCCAATCAAGATTCGCAGACAACAGCTTGCGGTATTCTTCAAT
>CAIYIP010000069.1 GCA_903926285.1 uncultured Gammaproteobacteria bacterium | reverse complement strand
GCATAGGCATTGACCAAAGTTATATTGGCCATAGGATGACATTCTCATTGGTAAAAGAAAAAAAACACTTAAAGGCGTTTTTTTTGTGCCTGTAACATTAGGTAAATTGCTTTATTGCGGAGCTGTCTGTTGGGCTGCAAGCCCGACTCCAGAGCCGGTTTGCAGATGAATAAGATCGATCAGAATACGTCCGCTTTCAACTAAATACGGATCGCTTTCTTCCGCTTGTTCTGGAGCAGTGTCTAATGCTTGGCCATCAATCTTGGTCTGTGGTGTTGCTGTTTCCTCGACTATAGCAGATTCGGGCTCTTCATCCAGCTCCGATGTATCGGTAAGTAAAGGCAGGCCTTTTGCTTCGCGCCGTTTGTTTTCAGCATCCAGGCGCCACGTATCATCTCCAGCCCGTTCCGCCAGAAGCTTATCTTCGTTCAAGGTAATTTCCTTGTTATCCCTGTTTTCGAGTGCACGATTAATTTGTGCTCGGATGAATACGAAGTCCGGATCGGTAGCCAGGCGCGAATCATGGCTGCTCGCCAACTCTGGAATGAGTGGGCGAATTTCTGTGTACGGACGGTAGTAATTAGGATCGATGGTGTCCCATGGCAATGCAGTGGGCAGGGCGCTTTCACCTATGTCTTCTGATACATCGTATAAATCAGGGAACAGAATGTCTGGAGTGACTCCCTTGTGCTGAGTGCTCTCGCCGGAGATGCGATAAAACTTGGCACGGGTAATTTTCATCTGCCCTTCGTCCATTGGTATCAATTCCTGGACGGTTCCTTTACCAAAGGTCTGGCTACCCATGATTATGCCGCGTTGGTAATCCTGGATCGCGCCTGCGAAGATCTCGGAAGCAGAGGCGCTTAATCGGTTTACAAGGACTGCCAGTGGACCTTCGTAGCTTATTTCAGGATCGGAATCACCTTGGACGATATTGTTACCATCAGCGTCTCGCACCTGTACTGTCGGACCACGTCGTATAAACAGACCAACCAATGAATTGGCTTCGCTAAGAGAGCCGCCACCATTGCGGCGCAAATCTACAACTACACCCTCGACACCATCAGCTTTTAATTTTTCCAGCAATGCCTGCACATCCCGCGTGCTGCTGCGATAATTGGGATCACGACGCTGCAGTGCTTCGAAGTCGATGTAGAACGTGGGTAATTCAATCACGCCGATTTTGTGCTTCTGGCCGTCATACTCCACTTCAACAATTTCACTTTTTGCAGAAGAGTCTTCCAGTTTCACTGTATCGCGCGTGATGCTGACGACCTTGGTCTCAAGACCAGCACCATCAGGAATGACATTGAGACGTACGACAGAACCTTTCTCGCCACGAATTAACTGTACGACGTCATATACACGCCAGCCGATAACATCTACGAACGGATCGTCACCCTGAGCCACGCCAAGAATCTTGTCAGAAGGGTGCAGTTCACCAGTCAGTTCAGCGGGTCCGCCCGTTACTATGCTTACAACCTTGGTATATTCATCTTCGGTTGTCAGCACCGCGCCAATACCCTCTAACGAGAGACGCATGCTCATGTTGAAATTCTCGGCAGCGCGGGGTGCGTAGTATTGTGTATGAGGATCGAAGCTCATGGTCATTGCATCCATGTAGCTTTGGTAGACATCCAGGCCATTGGTCTTGAGGACCTGGCTCAGTTGAGACCTGAAGCGTTTGCTCAAAAGTTCTCGCACTTCATCCACGGTCTTTTCGGTGAGTTTGATGCTGAGCACATTGCTCTTTACCTGCTTGCGCCATAACTCGGTTAATTCGCTTTGATTAGCGGCCCAAGGTTCGAGCTCACGATCCAGCTGTAAAGTCTCGTCGACCGTAAAATCAAAGGTGTTGGCGGGATCTTCAACCTGATTTATCGAATACACAAGACGCTCGATCAGTCTATGCTGATAACGGTTGTAGATCAGGTAGCCAGCTTCAATATTGCCATCCAGCAGCAGATCATCGAGCTCCGTACGGTATTGTTCAAATTCATTGATGTCGGCCTGGGTAAAATACAGCCGGCCACCGTCCAGAGTCTTGATCAAGCTATCGAGCATAGTGCCGGAGAACTGATCGTCGAAATGGATTTCTGAATAATGGTTAAGACGTAACTGCTCGATAATATTTGTTGTAGTTTGCGCATAGTCAGCGCTTGGCTGCAATTGCTGAAAGATAGTGTCCACATCAAGAGGTATGTCAGCTGGCAAATACAGAGGAG
>CAIYIP010000068.1 GCA_903926285.1 uncultured Gammaproteobacteria bacterium | reverse complement strand
GCGCGACTGGCTGCAATCTGCAGGCGACGCTCTACTTCGCGGACGTTTTCGAGATACGCATCAAGTCGGATACGGTCGTTGCCTGGAAGAGTTTTCTTCAAGCCTGCAACCTTGTGGGTTACGGCATCAAGCACACTCGCGTTGGCCTGGCGGCGTGCAATTCTTTCTTCGGGTGTAGCACCATCGCCGAACAATCTTTCGAATACCACGAGCGGGTTGACTTCGTGTGGCAGCGGCTTGTTGGGGCCGGCCCAGGAAATGGAGTTGGAATACGCACAGCTGTAACCCCAGCCGCATACACCCGTGTTGGAACCGGGATCTTCAATACCAAGCTGTATCGAAGGCAGCAAGGTTTCCTGACCGTATTTCTGTGCAATGTATTGGTCAACACTAGTGCCACACTGGATATCAGGGCCACCGGTTTTACGTGGTGAAGCCCCTGTCAAAGAAGCTGCAGCGCGTGCATGGTCACCACCACTGGTGCCTTGTGGCGGCATGGATGATGTGGCATCAAGACCCGCGCAAATTGTCAGTTGATCCTGGTAAGGAGCGAGTGGCTGATGCACAAAACCGAGGCCGACGTTGCGGCCTTCGGTTGGTGCAATATCCGGACGACCATCATTCCAGTACGTTGGCGACCAACCATGTGCGGAAAAAATGCCAACAAAACGCGGCACCGGATTGGCAGCGGTTTGCGCCAGTGCAGTGTGTGCCGGCACCATCGAATCAAGAAACGGCAAGGCTATCGTGGCGCCAGCGCCTCGCAGCAGTGTGCGGCGGGACAGGAATTTTTTCGTAATGAACATGCGTATGCTCCCCTGACAATTGGTACTGAATTTCTTTAGTGTTTATTGCGCAGCAATGGAATCGCTGACCCTTTGGTTCATCTGGAACGGTTTGCTTTCAACAACTCCCATCACGAGATCAGAAAACTTGTAATTGGCTTCCGCTGCGTCTCGCAAAATGCCACGTACTACCGGCATGTCGTAATACTCAACACCACGGCCGAGTGCATAGGTCAACAGGCGCTCGGTCATAGTCTGCACAAACTGTGGTGAATAATGCATGAGCGCATTACGCAATTCGGTCGGGCCGTTGAAAGCCTGGCCATCCACGAGTTTGCCTGACACATCGAGCGTCTGGTCGAATTCAGTGGTGCGGTAGCGACCAATACGATCGAAGCTGTCGAGAGCAAAACCAATCGGGTCCATCATCTGGTGACAAGACATACACGCAGGATTGTTGCGATGCTGCTCCATGCGGGCACGCATGGTTTGCGGACCTACACCTGCCTGGTCATTGGCTTCAAGCGCAGGCACGTTGGGTGGTGGATCTGGAGGCTGCACGCCGAGAATATTGAGCAGCACCCATTTGCCGCGCAGTACCGGTGACGTGCGGTCAGCTACTGCGCTTACCGTCAGCACACTGCCTTTACCCAGCAAGCCGCGGCGCATATCAAGTTCGGGACCGAGTTCAACACGGCGGAACTGGCTGCCGTAGATATTCGGGATGCCGTAATGTTTGGCAAGACGTTCGTTGACGAAGGTGTAATTGGCATCCAGCAATTCCGTCACGCTCTTGTCTTCGCGCATGATGCTGTCGAACAACATTTCGGTTTCGACGCGGAAAGCCTGACGCAGGTTGTCGTCAAAGTCCGGGAACAAATCGGCTACCGGCGAGGCGGACTGCAGGTTGCGCAGCTGCAACCACTGGCCGGCAAAATTGCTGACGAGTGAAGAAGAGCGAGGATCATCAAGCAGGCGCTGCACTTGTTGTTCGAGTACACCGTCTTCGCGCAGCTTTCCAGCCTCTGCGATAGTCAGCAGTTCATCATCGGGAGGACTGCTCCAGAGAAAAAACGACAAACGTGAAGCCAATTCAAGATCGCTGACCGCGTAGTATTCGTTGCTGCCAATAGCTTCTACTGAAACACTTTCGGTGCGGTAGATGAATTCGGGATCAGCGAGGATCAGTTGTAGACCACGTTCAATACCGGTTTCGAAATCACCTTCGGCGCGGCCAGCATCAAAAAAGCTCAACAGTACAGTCTGGTCTTCTTCGGTAACAGGACGGCGGTACGCTTTACCCGCTAATTCAGAAAGGATTTCTGTAGCACAGGCATGTTCCTGTTCGACACTTGCTGGCATACAGGTGAACACTTTGTCGCGGCTTTCGGTCTGTTCCGGACGTTTGCCATCAAAAGGTCCAGTGATCGACATTGCATTGACGTGTGGTGCAAACGTGAAACCCACAACGTCCTGGGTCAGTGTCGTGCGTTCGAATTTGCGGTTGAAGTCGTTACTCGGCAAGTGTGTGCGCGAAATGAAAGACAGGCCAACCTCGCGTGTACCGGCTTTGACGGGAACGCGCACTACGAAGCGTTCGTCAGCCATATTACGTGGATTTTCTTCAGCGACATTCCAGGTCTTGATCAGTTCGCCATCAACCGTGAGTTCGAGCTGCTCACCTTCGGAAGCACCAAACAAGCCACCCGCGTTGGAGCGTACTGGTGTCCAGTTGAAAACATACTCACCATCAGCCGGAAAAAAATGTTCGACTACCAGGCCGCCGCGCGAACCAAATGGCAGCCCTTCTTCGTGACGATTCTGCGAATAATCGGGAGGCGCGTGATATTCCTTGCTGGAGGTTTCCATCTCGTGGCCAAGCGCGAGGCGGCTGATGGACGCTGCTGCGGAAACGTAAGCTTCGATCAATGCCGGGGAGGAACCCAATGAGCCTGCCATGTTGTCGAAGCCGTAACTGGTGTCATCAACAGGCAACAAAGTCGCGGGGTTGATTTCGAGCGCAAGCAGGTCGCGGATGGCATTCGCATATTCCTGGCGGTTCATGCGATGGATGCCGGGCGGAATCAGGACGGGTGCTGCTTCCCATGCGGCATCGAGTTTTGTTTCCAGTCCCGTGACCATGAGTTCGTGTTCTTCGGCTGTTGGTCGCGGCTTGCCGGGAGGTGGCATAACGCCGGCGCTCAGTTTGCGGATTACTTTTTCGCCGGTCTTGGCCTGTTCGCCGACATTGGCAAAATCGAAACCTTCAAGATCGAGGCCACCCGAGAAGTCTTCAAAGTTATGGCATTCGGTGCAATAGGTTTTTACAAGGTTGCCGAGCTCTTCATCGCTCGCGGCAGACTGGGCAGTAACGGAAGGAATCTGGGTGATAAGCGCAAGACCTAACCCAAAATACCGGACG